>NZ_LGDO01000148.1:0-9205 GCF_001279805.1 Streptomyces sp. XY431 | reverse complement strand
ACGGGGTGTGGTGGGCCGGTCGCGGCGGGTGCGGGAATCGGGGTGCGGGGAGGGGGCGGTGGTGGCTGCGGGTGGTCCGGGCCACAGCCCTCACCCGCCGTGCCCCGTGCCGTCACCCGCCGTGTCCGGCATAGCCTCGGGTCATGAGCAACGACAGCGATGCGGAGCAGGGGTCGGCGGCCGCCGACGGGGCCGAGGAGCCGGGCGCGGCCGTGGCGCCGTCCGGGTTCGAGCTGGGCACCGACGGGCCCAAGATGATCGTGGCGGGCCTCGACGGCTCGGATTCCTCCTGGCGGGCGACCGCCTACGCGGCGGGCCTGGCCCGGCGGCAGAACGCCACCCTGGCGATCGCGTACATCCAGCCGGTGCTGGGCGCGGCCACCGCGCTCGCAGGCGCCGCCGTCGAGGAGACCACCCAGGAGATCGCCGAGGAACTGCTTGCCGCCGTCCGCGAGGCCGAGCACCGGCTGCGCGACGTGTGGCGGGTGGAGTGGCGCTTCCTCACCGTGCGCGGCGACCCCTATACGGGCCTGGCCCGGCTGGCCGACGAGCTGCGGGCGGACGCGGTGGTGGTCGGCGCCTCCGAGCAGGCCGGGCACCGGGTGATCGGCTCGGTCGCGGTACGGCTGGTCAAGGCGGGCCGCTGGCCGGTCACCGTGGTGCCGTAGCCACTGGGCGGCCGCCGCGCGCGGGGGAGCGGGGAAAGGGGGCGAGGGCTGCGGCCCCGGCGGGTGCCGGGGTCGCAGCCCTCGTGCGGTCGGTGCGGGGGCGCCGGGCGAACCGCGGGCGCGCGCCGGGCACCGGTCAGAGAATGGAGAGGCTGTTGCCGCAGATGTTGGTCTGGATGTTGATCGGGATCTGGATCTGGTTGCCGGACAGCACACCCGGGGAGTTGGCCACGATGCCGTTGGCGTAGGCGCCGCCCTCGTTGATGCAGACGGTGCCGCCGCCGCCCGGGAGGCCGCCCGGGAGGCCGTTGTGGACCGGGGCGTTCGGGGTGTGGTGCACGGGGGTGTCGCAGTCGAGCGCGAGGGCGGGGCCGGCGGAGAGAACCGCCAGCGCGGCGCTGAGGCCGGCGGCGAGCAGGTACTTCCTGGTGTTGGTCATGGCGAAGGAATAGCCAGTCGACACGCCTATGACGACATAATCCGACCACAAGGTCACCCGATCGCAGGCGGAACCGCACCCCGATGCAGGAGTCCCGCCGCCCGCCCGGCGCACCGGAGGGGCGGTCCGGCCGCCGCTGTGGTGCGGCCCCGTTCCGGGGACACCCGCTGCTCGCCGCAGGCCGGGGTGTCCGCTGCGGCCCGCGCGCCTGTCCCGCGTGCCTGACCCGCGCGTCCGTCCCGCGCGCCTGTCCCGGTCGGAGGCCGGGCCGGAACAGGACCCCGGCCCCGTGCATCCGGGACAGCGGCCCCCCGACTCTCGAGGTACGGCCGCCACCGGGGTCGGACCACTCCGGCGGCGGCCGCCACCACGGCACGAACGGGAGACCCGTATGTACGCACACTGGGGTACCTTCACCAAGAACGACACCCTCGGCGACTGCCTCGGCCTGGCCCAGACCGCGCTGCAGCGCCAGGGCTTCCAGGTCTGGGACCTCGCGGGCGACGGCGACTACCAGGTGATCGGCGGCAACGCGGACGTGATCGCGATCGTCGTCTGCGTCCCGCAGTCCGGGAACATCTGGCTGACCGTCAGCGCCTACTCCACCGATTCGACGCTCGCCGAGCGCACCCGGAACGACGTGCGCTCGTTCATCGTCAACTCGATCCGGATCGACTGACCGGCTACTGACCGGCAGCTGGCCGGCGACTGACCGGCGGCTGACCGCGCCGGACGGTCCGGCGGCCCCGGGGCGGCAGGCCCGGCCCCGGGGCCGCCGGGGCCCGGCGCTAGGCTGCGGAACCATGACGGACACTTCGGTCGATCCGCCCCGGACACCCCGCCGCAGTCCCGCCGGCACCCGGCCCACCGCCAGCACCGCCACCGCCGCCACCGCCGCCACCGCCCGCCCCGCCGAGGGCGCGGCCCACTCGGCCCACTCGGCTCCCTCGGCCCCTTCAGCCCTGGTCGGCGAGCGCTCCGCCACCGGAGCCGCGGACCCCGCCGGGGCCGACCTCCACCTCGACCTGCCCGCCACCGGCAGCCGCCGGTCCGCCCTGATGGACGCCCTGCGCGAGGCGATCCGCAGCGGCCGACTGGCCCCGGGCACCCGGCTGCCGCCCTACCGCGCGCTCGCCGCGGACCTCGGCATCGCCCGCAACACCGCCGCCGACGCCTACGCCGAGCTGGTCGCCGAGGGCTGGCTCACCGCCCGCCAGGGCTCCGGTACCACCGTCGCCGAACGGGCCGAACCCGTCCCCCCGACCCGGGCCCGCCGCTCCTCCCGTCCGCCGCGCCCCGCCCACGACCTGCGGCAGGGCCAGCCCGACGCCGCTGCCTTCCCACGCACCGCCTGGCTCGCGGCCGGCCGCCGGGCGCTCACCGCCGCGCCCAACGAGGCGTTCGGGCCCGGTGATCCGCAGGGCCGGCGCGAACTGCGGGAAGTCCTGGCCGACTACCTCGCCCGGGCCCGCGGGGTCCGCACCGACCCGGACCGGATCGTGGTCTGTTCGGGCTTCGCACACGCGCTGCGGCTGCTGTTCGACGGCCCGCGCGCGGTCCTCCCGGCCCGGACGGCCGGGCCGCTCGCCGTCGAGGGCTACGGGCTGGCCTTCCACCGCGGGCTGCTGGCCGCCGCCGGGGCCACCACCCGCCCGCTCCCGCTCGACGAGCACGGCGCGCGGGTGGGCGGCCTGGCGGAGCACCCGGAGATCCGCACGGCGCTGCTCACGCCCGCCCACCAGTTCCCGACCGGCGGACCGTTGCACCCGGGCCGCCGCGCGGCGGTGGTCGACTGGGCGCGCGGCCGCGGCGGACTGGTCCTGGAGGACGACTACGACGGCGAGTTCCGCTACGACCGGCAGCCGGTCGGCGCCCTTCAGGGCCTGGACCCGGAGCGGGTGGTCTACCTGGGTACGGCCAGCAAGAGCCTCAGCCCGGCGCTGCGGCTCGGCTGGATGGTGCTGCCCGACCACCTGGTGGACCGGGTGCTCGCGGCCAAGGGCGAGCGGGAGGCCTGGGCCAGCGCCCTGGACCAGTTGACGCTCGCCGAGTTCATCGACTCCGGCGGCTACGACCGGCACGTCCGGCGGATGCGCCGCCGCTACCGCGACCGCCGGGACCGGCTGGTCGGCGCGCTGGCCGAGCACGCCCCGCACATCGAGGTCACCGGGATCGCGGCCGGGCTGCACGCGGTGCTCCGGCTCGCGCCGGGGACGGAGCGCTCGGTGCTCAAGGCGGCCGCCTACCGGGGGCTGGTCCTGGACGGCCTGGCCGACTACCGGCACCCGCTGCTCGCGGCGGAGGCGATGCCGGCGACGGACGGCCTGGTCGTGGGCTACGCGACTCCGCCGGACCACGCCTACCCGGCGGCGCTGGAGGCACTCTGCGCCATCCTGCCGCCGCCGCTCTGAGGACCGGGCGCGGAGGGTAGGCCGTCGGCCGCCGGACGGCGGCCGGAACCGGGAGGTAATGGCCCGAGGTGTCCGCTCCGCTGTCATATGCCAGTACGGACCGGTGCGGAGGCGGGCCCCGGCGCGCGCACGGCCACCTACGCTCATTGGTCATGCGCACTTCATTTCTGAGCCGTACCGGCCTGCCCGCGATCCTCGCCCTCCTCCTCGGCCTGCTGCTGTCGGCCACCCCCGCCCACGCGGACACCCCGTTGCTGTCGGTCTCCGTCGACCGGACCACGGCCACCCCCGGCTCGGACGTCACCCTGACGCTGACCCTGACCAACCCGCACGACACCGCCGCGTACTTCGTCTACGAGTCCGTCCAGCCGACCTACGGCACCACCCTGAACACCGGTCTGAAGTACGCCTTCTCCTCCTGCGGCGGCAACGTCACCGCCTGCGACACCGGCGCTACCAGCGGCCTGGTCCACCACTCCGTCCCGGTCGCCGCGGGCGCCACCACCACCGTCACCCTGACCTACACCATCGGCACCGACTCGGTCTGCGGCGACGGCGCGCGGATCGACTTCTACACGTACCTCTACTACGAGTACGCCTCCGGTGCGGCCAGTGACTCCGGCATCTTCCAGGTCCCCGGCAACGAGGTCACCTGCTCCTGAACCGCTCCCGCTGAACTGCTCCCGCTGAACTGCTCCCGCCGAACTGCTCCCCCCAGCCGGGTCGACCGGTCGACAGGTCGTCGGCCCGCTCCCCGTCAGGTGCCGATCATCCCCCCGTACCGGCACCTGACGGGGCCTCCGCCGTTCCCGCCCGCCGTCCCCGCCCGCCGCTGGCGCCCGCCGTGCGCCGGGCCGGCCGACCGGTGTTGTCGGACCCTCGTGGCAGGCTTGGCGCATGGCCGAACTCGTGACCACCGACACCCCCGTGGCCGCGCCCGCCGAGGGCGCGCCGCCGATCCCGGGCGACGTCGCGGAGCTGATCCGGGCCCGCGTCGGCGAGCAGCCGGCGCCCCTGGTCGAGCGGTTGTTCCGCTCCTCCCTCGTCCTGGACCAGGTGCCGGACCCGGACCCGGACTCCTCGGACCCCGCCGGCGCGGTCGGCCTCCCCGGTGCGGACGCGGCGCCGGTCGGGCAGCTCGGCGGGTTGCCCGCACTCCCGGTGGACACGGCCTGGCCCGAGGCCGGCGGCCGCCCGATGCAGCTGCTCGCCCAACTCGACTGCGCCGCCCTCGCCACGGCCTTCCGGTCCACCGGGCCGGGCGCCGAGGGCTGGCCGCTGCCCGCCGAAGGGCTGCTGCTCTTCTTCCACGACGAATGGCTCTCCGACTTCAGCGGCCGGGGCTGCCGGGTGCTGCACGTCCCCGCCGGTGCGCCGCCCCGGCCGGCCCCGGACGTCGAGCAGGGCGCGCCCACCGTCCCCGCCGTTCCGGTCCGGGCCGCCTGGGCGCTGTCCGCGCCGTCCTACCAGGACCAGGAGCTGGAGCGGCTGTTCCCGGACGACTTCCTGGTCGCCTTCGACCTCGCCCAGGACCTCGCCGAGCGGCTGCCCCGTCCCGAGGTCCGGCTGCTGGGCTGGTGCGACACGGACACCGGCCGGCCCGAGGGCCACCGCCCGCTGCTCCAGATCGGGAGCGGCGCGCTGGCCGTCGACTGGGGCGAGTGCGTCAACGTCTCCTTCTGGATCTCCGAGGAGGACTTCGCGGCCGGCCGCCTCGACCAGGTCCGGCACGGCTTCGAGGTCGCCTGACCCCGGCCGCCTGACAGGCGGGAGCCGGAGGGCGGAGCCTAGGGTGGAGGAAGGCCCGGGTGAGCGGTCGGACGCGAGCGGTCGGACGTGAGCGGTCGGACGCCGGTCCGGGCATGGCCGGAGCGTGCGGCGGAGCGGTGGGACGAACGTGGCCCCGAATACAGACGCGGACCCCGAGCACTCGGACCCCGCACGACCGGAACGCCCCGGGCGCCCGGGGCCCGCAGGCCCGCCCGACGCCCCGGCCGCCCCGCAGCACGCGGCACCCGGAGCGGCGAAGGAGGGCGCCCCGGTCGCCGAGCTGGTGCGCTCGATGCGGGCCCACCCCGCCCGGCTGCCGGAACTGCTCGCCGTCTTCGCCGTCCGCCACCGGGGCCCCCGGGCCGCCCGCCGGATCGCGGCACTCCGCGCCGCCCACCCCGAGGCCACGACGGGCGACCTGGCCGCGCGGGCCGTCGACCACGCCCGGCTGGTCAGCCAGAGCGAGGGCGCCTTCGTCGGCGGGCCGTTCCTCTGGCTCATCCCGTTCGCCTTCTGCACCGCCCTGCTGGCCCAGGCGCAGCTGCTGCTGGAGCTCGCCGCCCTCGCCGGGAAGGACCCCGCCGACCGGGCCCGCGCCCCCGAGCTGCTCGTCCTCCAGGGCGCCCACCCCGACCTCGCCGCCGCCGAGCGGGCGCTCGCGGCGGGTCCGGAGCCCGCTGCCGTCTCCCGTCCTCCCGGCCGGTTCCGGGGGTTCTGGGACGTGATCCGGCGGATGGCCCGCCTGCTCGGCATCACCAGCGAGGACGCCGTCCCGCCGCCGTCCCGCTGGCGGTCGGCGGGGGAGTGGTCGCTGCTGGCGCTGGTCCTCCTGATGGGTACCGTCGCCCCGCTGGTCTGGCTCCCGTACATGGCGCTGTCCTACACCTGGGCCACCGACCGGCTGGCGGTCCGCGGGGTCGCCCACTACTTCGGCGGCGACCCGTTCGGCTGGCCCGGACTGCACCGGGCCCGCGCGGACCCCGGGGTGGTGGCCGCGGCGGGCCGGGCGCTGGCCGCGCTGCTCGTCCCGGTCGCGGCGGTGGCCGGGCTGCTGCTGGCCGACATCCGGCTCGCCGACAGCCGCTGGCCGGTGCTGGCCCTGGTCCTTCTCGCCCTGTCCGTCACGGTGGGCGCGCTGTGGTGGACCGTGCACCGGCGCAACCTGCGGGCGGCCCGGCGCGCGGCCCGGTCGGAGCACGGGTCCGAGGGGTGACCCGGGACTGCGGCCGACCGGCTTCCCGACCCTCCTGACGACGGCTCGGAAAGCTGCGGCCGGGCTTCCCGCAGTGCTGCGGGGGCGCCCGTGGCGGGCTGACCGGCACCCGGATTCGTACTGTGTTCGAGCATCGAACGCATGTTTGCCACGCCCGCACCCCACCGGCCGAGGTGCGGGTCTTCGCGCTGCTCCGTTCGGGTGGAGTGAATCGTTCCTACGTCTGGACGATTCGCATGCGCAGAAACGTGACTGCCCACCGGCGCAAGGGTGACGGATTCAAACCTTCCGATCGGAGAGATTCACCCAATCGGGGGGCACTCGGTTGTCGTACGGGATGGGCCGTGTGGCGGTGATCTAGGGTTCCGGTGGATCGCCCGAGCGGGCGCACCGCATCGCGAAGACAGTCAACACCCGCACCGATACGCGTATCTGATGATCCGTCGACACCTGGCCCCCGGCTACCGCCGGTCGCGAGACGGGTCGGCGTGACTGATCACACGAAATGGAGAACCCTGCCGATGACCGTGGAGACGGCCCCGGAGACACCGCAGGTGGCGCAGTCGAGCCTGACGACGGCTGCTGCCCGCAATCTCGCCACCACCACCAAGTCCGCGCCGCAGATGCAGGAGATCACCTCCCGCTGGCTGCTCAAGGTGCTGCCCTGGGTGCAGGCTGCCGGTGGCGCCTACCGGGTCAACCGCCGACTGACCTACACCGTCGGTGACGGCCGGGTCGAGTTCATCAAGACCGGTTCCGAGGTCCGGGTCATCCCCCAGGAGCTGGGTGAGCTGGCGCTGCTGCGCGGGTTCGAGGACGACGAGGTGCTGACCGCGCTGGCCGACCGCTGCGAGCAGCGCGACTTCGGCCCGGGCGAGGTGCTCGCCGAGCGCGGTGAGGCGGCGGACCGGATCTACCTGATCGCGCACGGCAAGATCAACCAGATCGGCATCGGCAAGTACGGTGACGAGACGGTGGTCGGCGTGCTCGGTGACGGCGACCGGTTCGGCGAGCAGTCCGTGCTCGACCAGGACGCGGTCTGGGAGTTCACCGCGAAGACGGTGACCGCGGGCACGGTGCTGTCGCTGCCCCGCCGCGACTTCGAGCAGATCCGGGACAACTCGCCGGCGCTCCAGGAGCACCTCACCGCCTTCCTGGCCCTGCCGCTCCAGCGCCAGAACGAGCGCGGCGAGGCCGAGATCGCCGTGTCCGCCGGCCACCACGGCGAGTACCAGCTGCCGGGCGCCTTCGTGGACTACGAGCTGAAGCCGCGCGAGTACGAGCTGAGCGTCGCGCAGACGATCCTCAAGGTGCACACCCGGGTCGCCGACCTCTACAACCAGCCCATGAACCAGATCGAGCACCAGCTCCGGCTGACCATCGAGGCGCTGCGCGAGCGCCAGGAGCACGAGCTGGTCAACAACCCGGAGTTCGGCCTCCTCAACAACGCCGACTTCGCCCAGCGGATCCAGACCCACTCCGGCCCGCCCACCCCGGACGACCTGGACGAGCTGCTCAGCCGCCGCCGGGACCCCGACTACCTGCTCGCCCACCCGCGGGCGATCGCCGCGATCGGCCGTGAGCTGAACGCGCGCGGGATCTACCCGCACCACGTCGACCTCGGCGGACAGCAGGTGCCGGCCTGGCGCGGGGTGCCGATCCTGCCCTGCAACAAGATCCCGATCAGCAAGGAGAACACCAGCTCCATCCTGGTGATCCGGACCGGCGAGGACAACCAGGGCGTCATCGGCCTGCACCAGACCGGCCTCCCGGACGAGTACCAGCCCGGCCTCTCGGTCCGCTTCATGGGCATCGACGAGAAGGCGATCATCTCCTACCTGGTCAGCGCCTACTACTCGGCCGCGATCCTGGTGCCGGACGCCGTCGGTGTCCTGGAGAACGTCGAGATCGCGCACGGCCGCCACTGATCCTCGCACCGCACCGTGGGCCCGGGTGGCACGCCCGGGCGCCGCACGCCCCGGGGCGGCCGTAACCGGCTCTCCGCATGATCGTTTCACCTGATGCCGGACGGCCCGCCCACTGCGGCGGGCCTTCCGGTGTCGGCCCCCCTTCCGGCGTGGGCCGGCCCTCCTGACGACACGAGAGGTGCATGGAGCCCATGCCGCAGCACCAGCCGCCCCGGCGGATACCGATGGACGGGGCACCGTGACCGCGGACCGGGCGTCGGCGGACGGCGCCCCCCGCAGCCGCGCCGTCTTACCCGGAACCGGCCTCGCCAAGGACGCCGACCCGCGGGCGCGGAGGGTCCGACTGGTCGGAGCGGCCGCCGGTGTGGTCGCGCTCTGCGCGCTGCTGACCGGCTCGGCCACCGCCCGCTCCTCGACGGCCCAGCAGGGCGGGCATTCGCACGGTCCGGTCGTCGACACCTGCGTCTGCACCGGTACGGGCGTGTCGGTCGGGGCGGGCCGGGACGGCGTGGACACCGAGGTGGACGTGGAGGTGGAGGTGGGCGTGGACGTCGACCTCTCCGGAATCCTGCACCACCCGAAGCCGTGGCCCACCAAGCCCCGGCCGCCGAGGCCGACGCACCACCACCCCTGCCCCTCGCCGACGCCGACGCCCTCGCCGACACCCACTCCGACGCGGACGACGCCCTCGCCGACTCCGACGCCGACCCCGAGCCCCACCGTGACGCCCTCGCCGACGCCCACACCCACGCCGAAGCCGACCGTCACTCCCACGC
>NZ_LGDO01000147.1:0-9815 GCF_001279805.1 Streptomyces sp. XY431 | reverse complement strand
GCCGCCGCCGTGGACGTGCAGGTCGACGAAGCCGGGCACGACGGTGTACCCGGTCAGGTCGAGGTCGCCGGGCGTGGCGGTACCGCCGAGGCCGGCGATCCGCTCGCCCTCGACGGCGAGACGGTCGCCCTCGACCACGCCGCCGGGCAGGACCAGCCGGGCGCCGGACAGTGCGAGTCGGTCCGCGGTCACGCGGTCACCTCCATGGAGAGCAGATCCCAGGCGAGCAGGCCGGCGCCCAGCGACGCGGCGGTGTCTTTGAGCATGGCGGGTACGACCTCGGGGGGCATCTGGAAAGTCAGCCGCTCGGTGACCGCCGCCCGCAGGGGGGTGAAGAGGGTGTCCCCGGCCTCGGCCAGCCCGCCGCCGACGATCACCCGGGACGGGTCGAGCAGGCTCTGGGCGAGCACGATGCCGTCGGCCAAGGCGTCCACCGCGCGCTGCCAGACCGCGACCGCGCGCGGGTCCCCGGCGTCCACCGCGACGGCGCAGGATGCCGCGTCGGCGTCGGGGTCGCCCACGGCCTCGGCCCAGGCGCGGGAGACGGCGGAGGCGGAGGCGAGGGTCTCCAGGCAGCCCCGGGCGCCGCAGCCGCAGGCGGGGCCGCCGGGGCGGACCACCACGTGGCCGATCTCGCCGCCGTAGCCGTGGGCGCCGGCCTCGATCCGGCCGTCGATGCCGATGGCGCCGGCGATACCGGTGCCGAGGGCGACGAAGAGGAAGCGGTCGACGCCCCGGCCGGCCCCGAGCCGGCCCTCGGCGAGACCGCCGGAGCGCACGTCGTGGCCGAGGGCGACCGGCATCGCACCGCCCGGGCCGGCCAGCCGCCCGCCCAGCAGGGTGCGCAGGGGCAGGTCGCGCCAGCCGAGGTTGGCGGAGAAGACCGCGATGCCCCGCTGTTCGTCGATCGTCCCCGGGACGGCGACTCCCGCCGCCAGGGGCGCGACGCCGAAGCGGGCGCGGCCCTCGTCCGCCAGATCGGCGGCGAAGTCGAGGATGGCGGCGACCACGGCGTCCGTGCCGTGTTCCCGCCCGGTCGGGCGTCGTGCTTCGAACAGCACGGAGCCGTCCTGGGCGAGCAACGCGGCTTTCATGCCGGTGCCGCCAACATCGAGTGCGATGACGTGCTTCACGGGGGACAGTTTCCCCCGGTCCGGTCTAAGAGGTCTAGTCCAGTTGTCGCATTGGTCTGGTCCAAAGGGGTGAGCTTTGTCGCAGAAGTGTGCGGGATGCGGCACTTTGCGCGGGCCGCCGGGCGGGTCGCCGGGAGGGCGCGGCACGGCGCGACAGGGCGCGGAAGGGCGTTCAAGAGGTCGGATTCGCGGATTTTGTTGCGCGGTGTGCAACAAATCCCGCACTTCGATAACTACCCGGCGCTCGGGGGCCTGAGGTCTGGACCACCGCATGCCCGGTTTGGCACCCTTGCGGCCTCCCCCCGGCCGGATCTCCCCCGATCCGGTCCGTTTCCCCTCAGCAGGATCCCCCCGAAGGCGGTACCCGCGTTGGACAGGCGCGCCCAGGTCCCCACCCGGTTGTTCGGCGTCGCGATGGCAGGCGCCCTGGCCGGAGCCCTCGTGCTCACCGGCTGCGGCGGCCAGGACGACGGTCCGGTCACCCTCCGGCTGGTGGCAGCCGACTACGGCGAGAGCGCGGACACCAGCTCCAAGCTGTACTGGGACGACGTCGCCCGCCGCTTCGAGGCCGCCAACCCGGGCATCAAGGTGGACGTCGAGGTGGCGAGCTGGACCGACATCGGCAAGCGGGTCGACGAGCTGGTCAGGAGCGGCAAGTCCCCCGACCTGCTGCAGACCGGCGGCTTCGCCGACCAGGCCGCCGCGGACCGGCTGTACAACGCCTCGGACGTGCTCTCGCTGGAGACCCAGGCCAACATCATGGAGTCGTTCTCGCACGCCGGGCAGGTGCTCGGTACGCAGTACGGCATCCCGTTCGTCTCCTCCTCCCGGGTGCTCTTCTACAACAAGGCGATCTTCCAGAAGGCCGGCATCGCCCAGCCGCCGACCACCTGGAACGAGCTCAAGGCGGCCGCCGAGAAGATCAAGGCCAAGGTCCCGGGCGTCACCCCGTACGGGCTGCCGCTGGGGCCCGAGGAGGCGCCGGCCGAGTCGATGCTCTGGACGCTGAGCGGCGGCGGCAGCCTCTCCGACGACGTCGGCAACTACACCATCGACAGCGACAAGAACCAGGCCACCTTCAGCTGGCTGCGGAGCAACCTGGTCGCCACCGGCCTGACGTACCCCGAGCCCGGGAAGATGAACCGCACCCCGGTGTACAGCGACTTCGCGGCCGGCAAGGTGGCGATGCTCAACGGCCACCCGACGCTGCTGCGGATGGCCACCAACGGCAAGATCGACTTCGGTACGGCCCCGATCCCCAAGAAGGACGGCCTGGCGAAGACCGGCAGCCTCGGGGTGGCCGACTGGATGATGGCGTTCAAGGCCAACGGGCACAAGAACGAGATCCGCCGCTTCCTCTCCTTCGTCTACACCAAGGAGAACCAGCTCAAGTTCGACGAGACCTACAACCTGCTGCCGGTCACCCAGGACGCGTTCGACACGATGACCGCGGATCCGAAGCACGCGGACCTCAAGCAGTTCGCGGCCGGGCTCGGCAACGCGAGCTTCTACCCCTTCGGCGACCCGGCCTGGGCCGAGGTCTCCAACCGGATCAAGACCGGCATCGGGGCGGCGGCGACCGCCGAGCCCAAGCCGGTGCTGGAGGACCTCCAGCAGGCGGCGGTGAAGGAGGCGGCCCGGATCCGCAAGTGACCCGGGCCCGGCCGACCGGCGTCGGTGCCGGTAGGTGGTCGGCAGGTGGTCAGTAGGTGATCGTGTAGACCTTGCGGAGCGTCTCCAGGACGGTCCAGGTGGTGCGGTCGCCCTCCTGGAACACCCCGGCGACACCCGGGCCGAGCTCCAGCACCGGGCCGCCGTCGACCACGACGGTGGCCCGGCCGCTCAGCACCACGAAGACCTCCGCCGCCTCGGTGTCGGTGACCACGCCCGGGGTGATCTGCCAGATGCCCGACTCGCCGGAGGCGGACTCGGAGAGCACCAGGCCGGACACCTCGGGGGTGCCGGAGACGATCTGCGCCGGGTCGAGCGGGTCGGGTTCGAGCTCGGCGGTCGGGACGTGCAGGGCGAAGGCGGCGGTCGGGATGCTGGTCATGGGGGCGACGCTAGTCGGCGGACCGGGGCGGCGCAGCGGGCAGGGTGTGTCGGGTCCGCGGGGGAGAATGACACTCCGTAGTGATGGGCGGAGGTGGGCCCGGATGGGCGCGGACGAGGAAGCGGCGCGGCCGGAACCGGAGCGGACGGACGGTCCGGGGCAGCAGGGCGGGGCGGGGCAGCAGGACGGGTCGGAGCAGCAGACCGGCCCGGCCGCTCCGGCCGGGCTGGACGCCAGGGACCGGGCCGTGCTGGCGCTGGAGGCCCGGAGCTGGCGGACGGCCGGGGCCAAGGAGCGGGCCGTCCGGGAGGAGCTGGGGCTCTCCAGCACCCGGTACTACCAGCTGTTGAACGGGCTGCTGGACCGGCCGGAGGCGCTGGCGCACGCCCCGGTGCTGGTCAACCGGCTGCGCCGGGTCCGCGACGCCCGCCGGGCGGCCCGCTGAGGCGCCGCCCCCGCCCGACGGGTGGCCCCCGCCCGGGCT
Source organism: Streptomyces sp. XY431 (assembly GCF_001279805.1). Taxonomy (NCBI): domain Bacteria; kingdom Bacillati; phylum Actinomycetota; class Actinomycetes; order Kitasatosporales; family Streptomycetaceae; genus Streptomyces; species Streptomyces sp. XY431. Next base: position 6,145 of record NZ_LGDO01000147.1, on the reverse strand, counting down.
GGGTACGGTGCCGGGCATGGGCCTTTCCGACATGACGCGACCGCTGACGGATGCCGGGCGCGCGGGGCTGGCAGCGCTGCTCGCCGCGCCCCGTGACGCCGTGATCGCCCTCGACTTCGACGGGACGCTCGCCCCGATCGTCCCCGACCCGGACCGGGCCAGGGCGGACCCCGGCGCGGCACCCGCGCTGCGCGCGCTGGCGCCGCTGGTCGGCGCGGTCGCGGTGGTGACCGGCCGGCCGGCCGCCCTGGCGGTGGAGTACGGCGGGCTGGCCGGGATCGACGGGGTGGTGGTGCTCGGCCACTACGGCGCGGAGCGCTGGGAGGACGGCCGGCTGACCGCGCCGCCGCCGCACCCGGGCGTGGCCGCGGTGCGGGCGGAGCTGGCGGAGCGGCTGGCGGCGCTCGGCGCGCCCGAGGGCACCTGGGTGGAGGACAAGGGCCGCTCGGTGGCCGTGCACACCCGGCGGACGGCCGAACCGGCGGCCGCGTTCGAGCTGCTGCGAGCGCCGATGGAGCGGCTGGCGGCCGAGCACGGGCTGGTGGTGGAGCCGGGCCGGCTGGTGCTGGAGCTGCGGCCGCCGGGGGTGGACAAGGGGGCGGCGCTGACCGGGCTGCTGCGCGAGCGCGGGGCACGTTCGGTGCTCTACGCGGGCGACGACCTGGGGGACGTGCCGGCCTTCGCGGCGGTGGAGGGGCTGCGCCCGGAGGGCCTGGCCGGGCTGCTGGTGTGCAGCGGCGCGGTGGGGGACGCGCCGGTGCGCGAGCTCGCCGACCGGGCGGACCTGGTGGTCCCGGGCCCGGCCGGCGTGGTGGAACTGCTGGTCGCGCTGGAGGAGGAGCTCAGCCGCCCGGCCGCAGGGCGTTGAGCTGGTCCAGGAACCACTGCTGCGGCGGCAGCGCCGTCGCGGCGGCGGCCAGCCGCTTGCAGCGGTCGGCCCGCTCCTCGGCCGGCATGGTGAGCCCGGCGTGCAGCGCCTCGGCGGTGGCCACGATGTCGTAGGGGTTGACGCTCAGCGCGTCCTGGCCGAGTTCGGCGTGCGCGCCGGCCTCCCGGGAGAGCACGAGCGCGCACCCCTGGTCGGAGACCACCGGGACCTCCTTGGCGACGAGGTTCATGCCGTCCCGGATCGGGTTGACCAGGGCCACGTCGGCCAGCCGGTAGGCGGCCAGCGAGCGCGGGAAGTCGTCGTCGACGTGGAGGACCAGCGGCCGCCAGTCCGGGGTGCCGAACTCCGCCTCGATCTCCGCGGCGAGCGCCCGCACCTGGTCGGTGTAGGCCCGGTACTCGGCGAGGTCGGTGCGGGACGGGTAGGCGAAGGCGATGTGGACCACCCGGTCGTGCCACTCCGGGCGGGTGCGCAGCAGGTGCCGGTAGGCCAGGAAGCCGCGGACGATGTTCTTGCTCAGCTCGGTGCGGTCGACCCGGACGACGGTGCGGCGGTCGCCGACGGTCGCACGCAGGGTGGCGAGCCGCTCGTCGACGTCCGGCCGGTGGGCCCGCTCGCGCAGGAAGTCGGCGTCGGCGCCGAGGCCGTGGACGCCGAGGGCGGTGGTGCGGCCCGCGTACGTCACGGTGAGCGCCTCGCGGTCGACCTCCGCGTCGAGGTACCGCTCGCAGCAGTCGGCGAAGGCGAGCGCCCAGCGGCGGGTCAGGAAGCCCGCCCGGTCGGCGCCGAGGATGCCGGTGAGGACGGCCTCGGCGATGTCGTCGGGCAGCAGCCGCAGGTACTCGGGCGGCGCCCAGGGGGTGTGCGAGAAGTGGCCGATCCGCAGATCGGGGCGGGCGGCGCGGAGCAGCGCCGGGACGAGCGAGAGGTGGTAGTCCTGCACCAGGACGGCGGCGCCGGGGGCGGCCTCGGCGGCGAGGGCCTCGGCGAAGGCCGTGTTGTACGCGGTGTAGGCCGCCCACTCGGTGCGGAAGCCGGCGTCGAAGACGGGGGCGGTCGGGGTGTTCCAGAGCAGGTGGTGGACGAACCAGAGGGTCGAGTTGGCGATGCCGTTGTAGGCGCGGGCGAAGGTCTCCGGGTCGATGCCGAGCATCCGGACGGCCTGGCCGCCGACGTCGTGGCCGGCCCGGTCGAGCCGGCCGTCCGGGGCCTCGCGGGCGGCCCGGCGGTCGGCGTCGGAGAGGGCGGCGCAGACCCAGACGGCGTCCGGGTCGTCGATCGCGGAGAGTCCGGAGACCAGTCCGCCGCCGCCTCTGCGGAGGGTCAGTGTGCCGTCGTCCGCGGTGCCGAAGGACACCGGCCCCCGGTTGGACGCCACCAGGACGGGGGCGGCGCCGGTCGGATTCGAACGCTCGGTCGTGAGATCACCCATGGTTGGTTGGTTGCCGGGGCTCCGGGGCGGCAAACCCGCGGGACGGGTCCTCAGTGTCGGGTGGCGTACTCGGGCACGGTGTGCATCGGCGGCCGCTCGGTCGCGGTGACCGGGTGGGTGTGGGCGGTGAAGGCGCGGGTCAGCGGGTCGCGGGTGAACTGGGTGAGCAGTGGGCGGACCAGGTCGGCGGAGGCCTTCAGCCGGTGGGTGCGGTCCAGCCGCTCCAGTGCGGTGCGGTAGATGGTGGCCGCCATCCGGCCGAGTGCCTGGGCGTCCTGGTGCCGGTGGTGGCGGATGCCGACGTCCACCTGGGCGAGCGCGTCCAGTCCGGCCGTCTCCAGCGCGTCGACGAGCAGGCCGAGCTCGACGCCGTAGCCGGTGGGGAAGGGCAGCCGTTCGAGCAGTGAGCGGCGGGCCGCGTACTCGCCGCCGAGCGGCTGGACGAAACCGGCGAGTTCCGGCCAGTGCAGATTGAGCAGCGGACGGGCGACCAGTTCGGTGACCCGGCCGCCGCCGGCCGGCACCACCGCGCCGTCGGTCTCCAGCGGCCGGTCGTACATCGCCTTGACCAGGTGGATGTCCGGCTCGGTGAGCAGCGGGCCGATGATGCCGGAGACCAGGGCGGGGTCGAACTCGCGCAGGTCGGCGTCCACGAAGCAGACGATCTCGCCGCGGGTGGCCAGCAGCGAACGCCACAGCACCTCGCCCTTGCCGGGGGCGGCGGGCAGCCGGGGCAGGATGGCGTCCCGGTGGACGACGGTGGCACCGGCCTCGGCGGCGACCTCGGCGGTGGCGTCGACGGAACCGGAGTCGACCACCACCAGCTCGTCCACCAGCGGCAGTCGTTCCATCAGTTCCCGCCGGATGACCCGGACGATCTCGCCGACGGTGGCCTCCTCGTCCAGGGCGGGCAGCACGACGCTGACGGTGCCCGCCGGACCGAGGGCGCGCTTGGCGGCCGGGAGCGTGTGAACCGGTCGGTCGGCCGCGGTCCACGAGCGCCGGCGCAGCCAGGACGCGGTCTCGGGGAGGAGCGCGGGGGTCGGTTCGGCGGGCACGGTGCTCTCCTCGACGGGATCGGTTGGGACGGGTCATCTCGCGTGGCGGACGGTCGGGTTCGGGACCGATGCCTTCGGATACAGTCTTCGTACAGCGATCGGACCTTCGCACGCCGGGGTCGCCGCTGAGCACAACCCACAACTTCACAGAGCTCATCCAGAGGGACTGAGGGAACGGCCCGTTGACGTCCCGGCAACCTTCTCGCACGGTCGGCTTCACGCCCCGGCGGGACAGGTGCCAATTCCGGCCCGGGCGCGACCGCGTCACGGGGAAGATGAGGAGAGAGGCCTCCGCCCATCATGGCTATCGACACCGCCGCACCCGTCACCGTCGACCTCGGCCCCGCCACCGCGCTGTCCTGTCGCGAGTGCGGCACCCGGTTCCCGCTCGGTCCCAGCTTCGCCTGTCTGGAGTGCTTCGGTCCGCTGGAGATCTCCTACGACTTCGGCAGCGAGGGCGCCGAGGAGCTGCGCAAGCGGATCGAGGCCGGTCCGGCGTCGATCTGGCGCTACGCGCCGCTGCTGCCCGTCCCGGCCGACGTGGCGACCAAGCCGAACCTCAACCCGGGGTGGACCCCGCTGGTGAAGGCGGACAACCTGGGCCGCGAGCTCGGCTTCACCGGTCAGCTGCACATCAAGGACGACTCCGGGAACCCGACCCACTCCTTCAAGGACCGCGTGGTGGCCTGCGCCATCGAGGCGGCCCGCGTGTTCGGCTACACCACGCTGTCCTGCTCGTCGACCGGCAACCTGGCCGGCGCGGTCGGCGCGGCGGCGGCCCGGGCGGGCTTCCGGTCCTGCGTGTTCATCCCGCACGACCTGGAGCAGGGCAAGGTCGTGATGGCCGGGGTGTACGGCGGCGAGCTGGTCGGCATCGAGGGCAACTACGACGATGTGAACCGGTTCTGCTCGGAGCTGATCGGCGACCCGGCCGGCGAGGGCTGGGGCTTCGTCAACGTCAATCTGCGGCCGTACTACGGCGAGGGCTCCAAGACGCTCGCCTACGAGATCTGCGAGCAGCTCGGCTGGCGGCTGCCGGAGCAGATCGTGATCCCGGTCGCTTCGGGCTCCCAGCTCACCAAGATCGACAAGGGGCTGCAGGAGCTGATCAAGCTGGGCCTGGTCGAGGACCGGCCGTACCGGATCTTCGGTGCCCAGGCGGCGGGCTGCTCGCCGGTCTCGGCGGCCTTCAAGGCCGGCCACGACGTGATCCGGCCGGTCAAGCCGGACACCATCGCCAAGTCGCTGGCGATCGGCAACCCGGCCGACGGCCCGTACGTGCTGGACATCGCCCGGCGCACCGGCGGCGCGGTGGAGGACGTCACGGACGAGGAGGTCGTGGCGGCGATCCGGCTGCTGGCCCGGACCGAGGGCGTCTTCGCGGAGACCGCGGGCGGCGTGACCGTCGGCGTGCTCAAGAAGCTGATCGAGACCGGGCAGCTGGACCCGTCGAAGGAGACCGTCGCCATCAACACCGGTGACGGGCTGAAGACCCTCGACGCGGTCTCCGAGGCGGGCATGACCGCCGTCATCCGGCCGACCCTGGACGCCTTCCGGGGCGCCGGCCTGGCCTCCGCCTGATCCCGCCCCCCTGATCGACCGGCTCAGCGCCCGAAACCGAGGAGACCCCCCATGAGCGCCAACGTCCGCATCCCGACCATCCTGCGCACCTACACCGGCGGCGTCAGCGAGGTGCCCGCCGAGGGCGCCACGCTGGGCGAGGTGATCGCCGACCTGGAGCGCAACCACGCCGGGATCGCCGCGCGGATCCTCGACGACACCGGCAAGCTGCGCCGTTTCGTCAATGTCTATGTGAACGACGACGACGTGCGGTTCGCCGAGGGCCTGGAGACGGAGATCAAGGACGGCGCGAACATTTCGATCATCCCGGCGGTCGCCGGCGGGTGATCCGCGGGCGGTCCGTTCCCCCCGGGGCGGGCGCGTCGTCCACGGCCGTCCGCGGCACGGAATTCCGTGCCGCGGACGGCCGCGCGTATTTTGGCGGGAATATCTTCGGTCCCGGGCGGAGTAAAGTGTCGCTGGACCGGGAACAGGGCGCGCCCGTAGCCCTGGTCCGGGAACGAATCCACCGCACCGCCACCACCGCCGGCTCCCGTCCGGCGAGAGCCGGGGCGGACCCGGGACCTGGATACATGTCAGGCCGGTGTCAGAATTCTGGCGGGGATTTCGGGTAATACGTCCGCTATGTCCGGCGGAGAATGCAGGACTTTCTCCCGATTGCGCCCGTCCTGTCCGACGGTGCCGCGGGTGAATTCCCCGCCATTGACCCTGTTGCAGAGGGCGTCGATCCGGATACATTCAGCCGCGGTCGACGCAATCGCCCGTTCGCCGGATGCCGTTCGGCGTCATCGGGAGGATTGTGGCGTGCGCGGCTGTGCCCAGGGGGGGTTCCCCGGGCCGGCCTCCAACCAGACCCGGGCCCGCAGACCTGCGGGCGCGTGAAGGGCCAGCACAGCACTAGGGGAGTTCGGAATGGCTCAGGGCACCGTCAAGTGGTTCAACGCGGAGAAGGGTTACGGCTTCATCGCGGTCGACGGTGGTGCGGACGTCTTCGTCCACTACAGCGCGATCCAGATGGACGGCTACCGCACCCTTGAGGAGGGCCAGCGGGTCGAGTTCGAGATCTCTCAGGGGCAGAAGGGTCCGCAGGCGGACATGGTCCGCGCGGCGGTCTGACCTTTCCGACACCCGGGAGTTCTGCTCGGCCCATCGGCTGGTGCACCTCTTGATTCTCATGGCGGGCCC
>NZ_LGDO01000146.1:0-9902 GCF_001279805.1 Streptomyces sp. XY431 | reverse complement strand
CGGTCGGCGGTCGGCCGGTCGGCGTTGCGGGAGGCGGGCTGCTCCTCGGCGGGCTGCCCGGCGGCGAGGGTGTCCCGGCCGTCGCCGGCGGTGCCCGTACCGGTGCTCGTACCGGTGCCGGTGCCGGTGCCGTGTCCTCCGGCGGGCTCGCCGGTCACGCCGTGCCGGGGCGGCGGGCCCTCGGCGAGCGGTACGCCGGTGGGGGAGTCGCCGCGGGGCGCGGCCGGGGTGGCGGGACGCGGACCGGCTGTCGGGCCGTTCGGCTCGTTGGGGCCGGTCGGGCCGGGCACGGGGACGGCCGGGGTGGCCGGGGGACGGCCCGCGGTGGCGGTCGAGGTGTCGGTCTCCCGGTCGGCCGTGGTGCCGGAGGCAGGACCGGCCGTGGCGCCGGAGGCGGTACCCGGGCTGCTGTCGGGGTCGACGGCCGGGCTGGGCGGCGGGGCGCTGGAGCCGACCCGGGCGACCCCGGCCCGGCGGCCCACGCCCTGCTGCTCGTTGAGCAGCAGGGTGGTGGCGATGCTGATGCCCACGACGGTGGACATCGCCATCGCGGCGCCGGAGAACCGCAGGGTGGGCAGTCGCAGCCGGCCGCCGAACGGGCCGGGCCGTCCGTGCCGGCCGTGCCTGGTGCGGTAACGGTCGTGCGGGTACGCCGTGTCCTGCCCGGTGTCCTCGGACGGACCCACCGGACCCCTCCCTCCCCTGAAGTCACCGTTGCGGTCGCCGTATTCTCCCACGTACCGACGGCGGCACCGGTGTTGCCGACCGGGCGGCCGGCCGCCCGGTACGGCCGGTCCGACCGGGAACCGATCGGGGAGCGTCGTCCGGGATGCGTCCGGGCCCGGCCCGAGCTTGTCCCCCCGGGGCCGCGCGTGCGGAGTCCACCGGGTGCGCGCGCGGGCGTGCGCCGGCAGGGGGACGAGCGTAGCAGCGGGCACCCGGGCGGTGGCCAGAGCCCGGAGCGAATGGATCAAATCCGTGGACAACCCGTTGACCAGCGGAAGTTGACGGTCCGTCTGACAAGGGCGGTAAGGGATCCCGGGAGCGTTCGGGGATTATTGCAACCCCCTTGCAACCCTTGCCGGTCCGTCGCGCGGTGGCGCAGTCTGGGGGCATTCCACGCCGTCCCGGAGAGACCGTCATGCCGCCCGACCCGCTGCCAGCACCCTCCAGTGCCCCTCTCGCCGCTACCCCCACGGGCGGCGAAGAGGCAGGCTCCACCGCCGCTCCGGCGGCGGTGGAGGAGGTGCTGTCCCTGCGGATCTCGCTGGGCGAGGAGGTGGTCGGAGAGGTCCGTACGCGGTTCCGGTTCGACGCCGCGCGCCCGTACGAGGTGCTGCTGACGTTCCATTTGGGGCGGCCGGACGAGGCCGACTGGGTGTTCTCGCGCGAACTGCTGCGCGACGGCCTGCGCTCGTTGAGCGGTCAGGGCGACGTCAAGCTGTGGCCGGCCTACTGTCCGTGCCACGGCTCGACGTTGCACCTGGCGCTGGAATCACCGCACGGCAGCGCCCTGCTGGAGGTCTCCAAGCCGAAGGTCCGGGCCTGGCTGGACCGCACGTACGCGCTCGTCTCGGAGGAGGCGGAGCGGGCCCACGGGCCGAGCGACGCCGAGCTGTCCGAGCTGCTCTCCGGCGGCCGCTGAGCCCGGGGCGGGCACCCCGGGCCGGCGGACGGCGACCGGACCGGTGGCGTGCTCAGGCCGGTGGCAGTGGGACCCGGCCGGTTCGCGGAGCCGGCAGCCGGCCCGGTGAGGGCGGCGGGCCGGGGAGCCGGACGGTGCCGCCCGCCAGTCCCGCGCGGAGCCTGCGCACGGCCGGGCCCGAGGAGGACGGCAGCAGGTCGTACGGGTCCTCCGGTCCGGCCACGCCGACCAGGACCGATTCGGCGAAGCGGTACGGCCGGTGGGCCAGCAGGCCGCCCAGGTGGCGGCGGAGCCGGGACAGCTCGGCCCGCACCGTCACCGTCCTGGCCGGGTCCCCGAACAGCGCGTCGGCCAGCTGGGCCGCGCTGAGGCCGTTCCGTTCGGTGGCGAGCAGGAGCAGCAGTTCGGCGTGGCGGGGGCTGAGCGCGTGCGACCAGCTGCCGGCCGCGCCGTGCACCGACAGCGCCGGGCTGCCCGGCCGGCGCAGGTCGAGCCGGACCCGGGCGCCCTCGGCCTGTTCGGCGAGCAGTCCGCCGAGGCCGCCGAGCTCGGCGGGAACCCCGGGGCCGTCGGGGTCGTCGGGGTCGTCGGGGGTCCCGGCTACCACCGGGGCGGTGTTCCGGAGCGGGACCGGGCGGACCAGCCAGCCGTCGGCGAGCGGCTCGATCACGCACTCGCCCAGGCTGGGCAGCCAGTGCACGGCGGTGGTGCTCCAGCCCTCGGCGGGCAGTCGCAGCCGGGCCGGTGGCGGCAGGCCCGCCGCGGCGGCCGTCCAGCCGGCCGCGTCGACGACCAGGGCGGGCCCGTTCACCCGGGCCAGCATCGGGGCGGCGAGGGTGCGCAGGTGATGCAGTGATTCGAGGCGGCGGGCGCGCAGCTCGGTCTCGGCGAGCTTGGCGGCGGTGGCGGTCAGCTGGAGCAGGTAGGGGCGGACGGAGTGGGCCGGGCCGCTGAGGTTGATCGCGCCGATCAGCCGGCCGGTGCCGGGGTCGTGCACGGGGGCGGCGACGCAGGTCCAGGAGTGGTGGCTGCGCAGGTAGTGCTCGGCGGAGTGGACCTGCATCGGGCGCTGGGCGCGCAGGGCGGCGGCGATCCCGTTGGTGCCGACGCTCTCCTCGATCCACCGGGCGCCGGTGAGGAAGCCGATCCGGTCGGCGCTGCGGCGCAGGCCGCGCTCGCCCTCCTGCCAGAGGATGTGGCCGTCCGCGTCGGCGATGGCGAGGATCAGCGGGGGCTGGCCGGACTGTTCGAGCAGGGTGTCGCGGAGGACGGGGAGCAGTGGGTCGAGGCCGCTGGTGCGGCGGCGGTGTTCGATCTCGGCCGGGCCGAGGTGGACGGCGGCGGCGCCCGCGTCCGGGTCCAGGCCGAGCCGGCGCAGCCGTTCCCAGGAGTCGCCGATCTCGGGGCGGGGCTGGAAGAGGGACGGGTCGTCGGGGGTGGTCTCGCGGGTGGCGGCGCGGGCGGCGGCCTCGGCGAGGGCGCGCTCGTGGACCTTGGCCAGCTCCGCCGCGGTCTGCGGAGTACGACGTTCGGGTCGTCGGGTCTGCCGTCCTGGCTGCCGCACTCGGTTCGCTCCTCGCCGCCGTTCGAGGGCGCGCCGGGGCCGACGCGCTGACGAAAGAGTACGGGCGCCACCCGTTCCTGGGGATGGGGTCTGCCAACTCGGAATACCCGACGGTATGCGAGTGGACATGCCAATGACCGGGAGTGTCCGGCCGGGGGTGGGGAGGGGTGTGACGGGGGGCCGGGAGCGGTGGGCAGGCGCCCGGTTCCGGGGCGGTCGAGGTGGGCGGCGGCAAGCGGGCGCGCGGGGCCTGCGGGGTGCGCGCCCGGCGCACGGATGCGTGGCAGGGGCGCGTGTCCGAATGCTGGTCACGGTGGCGGTGCGGGGGTGGACGGCGGTCCGGCTCGGGCGCGCCCGGTATCGACCGTTGTCCGGTGCCGATCGCCGTTCTGGTAGTAGTTGTCCCTATGCTCCCGATTGTTTGCAAACTGTTCGGTGACCGGCGGGCCCGCCGTCGCACCGGTGCCGCCCGGTGACGGCAGTGGTCCCGGCCCCGGCGGTGCACGAGGCGGCGGTGCACAGGCTGCCGGTGCAGGGCCTGCCGGTGCACGAGCTGGCCGTGTACGACGGCAGTGGCGTCTCCGGCGGCCTGTACAGCCGGGTGGTCGGCTGGGCGGAGGCCGCGCCGCACTGGCTCGACCGGCTGGTCGAGCTCTGGTCGCTGCTCGGCCTCGGGCTCTTCGCGCTGCTGATGCTCGCCGCCTGGTGGCGGGCGCGCGACGGCGGGCCGGCGGTGATGGCCCGGGTACTGGCCTCGGCGCCGGTCGTGCTCCTCGCCTACGTGGTGAACTCCGGCTTCAAGGGGCTGGTGGAGGAGGTCCGGCCGTGCGCGCAGCTGCGGGTGCGGGACACCCTGGAGAGCTGCCCGGGTCCCGGTGACTGGTCCTTCCCGAGCAACCACACCGTGATCGCCTTCGCGGCGGCCGCCGCGCTGTTCCTCGTCGATCGGCGGATCGGCGCGGTGGCCGCGGTGGCCGCCGTACTGATGGGCGCCTCCCGGGTCTGGGTCGGGGTGCACTATCCGCACGACGTCCTGGTGGGGGCGGTGGTCGGCGTGCTGGTGGCGGTGCCGCTGGTGCTCGCGGCCGGCCGGGCCGGGCCGCTGGTGGCGCACGCCCGCACCGGTCCGCTGCGGCCGCTGCTGGGCGCGGGGGCCGCGGCGGCGGTCGCCGGCCCGGGCCGGCCGGTCGGGGTGCGGCGGGACTGAGCGGCTCTGGGCGGGGCCGGGCGGTACCGAGCGGCACTGGGCGGGACTGGGCGGCACTGGGCGGTACCGGGCGGTACGGAACCGGCAGGCCGGACGCTGTCCCGACCCTTGTGCGGCAGGGGTGCCGGGGAAGAGCATGTGAGCCGGGCGCGGCGGCCCCCGACGGGGGCACCCGCCCGGCTCAGTCGTGCCAGGGCGCCGCGCGCCGGGCGTGCCAGTGGAGGGAAGTGCTGCTCATGCCGTACCGACTCGACATCACCCAGGGGGACTGGCCGGCCGAGGAGCTCGGCAAGGGCGTCGAGGGCCTGCTGGCCGAGGCGATGGTGCTCACCCTGGCGACGGCCGGCCATGAGCACGGCCCGCACGCCAACCTCGCCTTCTTCGCCTACGACGACGACCTCGTCCTCTACTTCGTCAGCGAGCGTGCCACCCGGCACAGCCACCACCTGGCCGAGGAGGCCAGGGCGGCGGCCACCGTGTTCCTGCCGCCGCCGGTCTTCGGCGAGCAGCTGCGCGGCCTCCAGCTGACCGGCAGCGCGGGCGAGGCGTGGGGGCGGCAGGCCGAGTCGGCGCTGGCCGCGTACCAGGCGCGGTACCCGGCCTTCGCGCAGGACGAGGAGGTGCGGCGGCAGTTCCTGACCGGTGGGGGCGCGGCGGCGCTGTACCGGTTCCAGGTGGAGGCGCTGACGGCGGTGGACGAGCCGAAGTTCGGCCGGCGGAACTACCTGCGGGCGGCCGTGCGGCGCTGACTCCGGCCGGGGCGCCCGTCCGGGAGCTGTGACGAGAGCCGGCGGGCGCCATGTTGGCTGTACAACTTTTCGGTCGGTTCATCTGCGGTCCGCCACTCGGACGCCCCTCGGACATCTGGCGGCACCAGCCTGGCCGCATGAGAGTCATCGTCGTAGGAGCAGGCGTGCTCGGCACCATGCACGCCTGGCAGGCCGTCGAGCGCGGCCACGAGGTCGTCCACCTGGAGCGCGAGGCGGAGGCGCGCGGCGCCTCGGTGCGCAACTTCGGCCTGGTCTGGGTCAGCGGCCGCGCACAGGGCGAGGAGCTGGACACCGCGCTGCGGGCCCGCGAACTGTGGGAGCGGATCGGCGGGCAGGTCCCCGACCTCGGCTTCCGCGCCAACGGCTCGCTCACCGCGATCCGCACCGAGGCCGAACTCGCGGTCGCCGAGCAGGCGCTGACCCTGCCCGACGCCGCCGCGCGCGGCTACCGGCTGCTCGACGCCGAGCGGACCCGGGCCGCCAACCCGGCCCTGCGCGGCAAGCTGCTCGGCGCCCTGTGGTGCGAGCGGGACGCCGCCGTCGAGCCGCGCACCGCCCAGCCCGCGCTGCGCGCCGCCCTGACCGCCACCGGCCGGTACACCTTCCTGCCCGGGCGCGAGGTCCGCGACGTCATCGGCGAGCACGCCGTCCGCGACGACCACGGCGACGTCCACACCGGTGACCTGGTGATCCTCTGCACCGGAGCCTGGCTGGGCGGCCTGGTCCGCGAGCTGGCGCCCGAGCTGCCGGTCCGCAAGGTGCGGCTGCAGATGATGCAGACCGACCCGCTGGACGAGCCGCTGACCACCTCGGTCGCCGACGGCGACTCCTTCCGCTACTACCCGGCCTTCGCCGGCGGCGCCCTGGACCACCTCCGCGAGGTCCAGCCGCAGCCGCCGGTCGCCGCCGAGCACAAGATGCAGCTGCTGATGGTCCAGCGCCGGGACGGCGGTCTGACCATCGGCGACACCCACGAGTACGACCACCCCTTCGGTTTCGACGTGGTCGAGGACCCGTACGACCACCTGGTCGGCGTGGCCGAGGAGCTGCTGGGCCGCCCGCTGCCCCGGGTCCGCCGCCGCTGGGCCGGCGTCTACGCGCAGTGCGTCGACACCACCCGGGTGGTCCACCGCGAGCGCGTCCGCGACGGCGTCTGGCTGGTCACCGGCCCCGGCGGCCGGGGCATGACCTGCTCGCCCGCGATCGCCGAGGCCACCGCCGACCTCGCGAACCTGTAAGCCCGCCAACCCGTAAGTCTGTCGAAGGAATTGAACATGTCGAACGACATCCGCCTGGTCGTCCTGGACATGGCCGGCACCACCGTGGCCGACGACGGCCTGGTCGAGCGGGCCTTCGGGGCCGCCGCCGGCTCGCTCGGGGTCGAGACCGGCAGCGCCGAGCACGCCACCATGCTGGAGCACGTCCGCGCCACCATGGGCGAGTCCAAGATCTCGGTCTTCCGCCACCTGTTCGGCGAGGAGGAGAAGGCCCAGCGGGCCAACACCGCGTTCGAGGCCGCGTACCACGACCTCGTCGAGGCCGGCCACTGCGAGGCGCTGCCCGGCGCGGCCGAGGCCATCGCCGAACTCCGCGGCCAGGGCCGCAAGGTGGTCCTCACCACCGGCTTCTCCCGGGCCACCCAGGACCGCATCCTGACCGCCCTCGGCTGGCAGGACATCGCCGACCTCACCCTCTGCCCGGCCGAGGCCGGCCGGGGCCGCCCCTACCCGGACCTCGCGCTCGCCGCGCTGCTGCGCACCGGGACCGACTCCGTCCGGCAGATCGCGGTGGCCGGCGACACCGGCTACGACATGCTGACCGGCGTCCGGGCGGGTGCCTCGGTGGTCGCGGGCGTCCTCACCGGCGCCCACGACGAGCAGCGGCTGCGGGCCGACGGCGCGACCCACGTGCTGAAGTCCGTCGCCGAGCTGCCGGCCCTGCTGGGGCCGGTCGGCTGAGCCGGACCCGGGCGGGGCGCGACGCGAGGCGCGCCCCGCCCGGATGTCCTGACTCCCCGTTCTACGGCCCGACCGGGGCCAGTAGGGCGGGGAGTTCGCGCATGTCCTCGAAGACCACCGTGTCCGGGCCGGTCAGCCGGGCGGCGGGGGTGAGGCCGCCCGCGTAGCCGAAGGCCCGCATGCCGGCCGCGCGCGCGGCCAGGACGCCCGGGGCGCTGTCCTCGACCACGGCGCAGGCCGACGGCGGCACACCCATCCGCCGCGCCGCGTGCAGGAAGAGGTCGGGGGCCGGCTTGCCCCGGGCGACCTCGGTGGCGCTGAAGATCCGGCCGGCGAAGCGGTGGTGCAGCCCGGTGCGGCCCAGGGTGTGCGCCATCTTCTCGTGCGAGCCGCTGGACGCCACACAGGTCGGCAGGGTGATCGCGTCGAGGGCCTCCGGCAGGCCGTCGACCGGCTCCAGGCCGGCGTCCACCTCCTCGGCGTGCCGGCGCACGAACTCCGCCCACCAGCGGTCGGCGGTCTCCCGGCCGAGCCGCTCGGCGACCTGCTCGTCGATCGAGGCCATCGAGCGGCCGATGAAGCGCTCCACCACCTCCTCCTCGGTGAGCGGCCAGCCGAGTTCGGCGCCGAGGCCGATCTGCACCCGGGCCGCGATCCGCTCGCTGTCCACCAGGACGCCGTCGCAGTCGAAGATGACGAGCCGTACCGGCTCCGCAGGAATGATCACCGTCGGAGGATAGCCGCGGGGGCCCGGGTGTCGGCGAGCGGAAACCTGCGGCCGGATCTCCGAAACGGCGCCGACACAAAAGCGCCCGGGTATTGCCAGCGCTCGCCGGGAACTCCTAAAGTCGCTCGCATGGCAGCTGGAGAGTTCCTGGCTGCTCGCCGGCACGTCGATTTCGGACGGCTCGCGAGCGCCCTCTGTACGGCCGCTCCGGCGTGAGTCGGCGGCGGTCCCCGGGCGGGTGGACGGGGACCGGCCGCAGCGCGTCGGACCTTCCCGGGGTGGCTCGCACCCGCACCGTTCGTGCAGGTCGGTGAGGTTCCCCGAGGTGTTCGCCGCGGATCTCCGGCGAGTCTCCGTACCCGTGAATTCAGTCCGGGGCGCGGGTGCGACGTCGCCTCGACCGGTGGTCCGCCTCCCCGTGAATGAATTCCGGTGACACCCGTGGGGAATTCCCCTGCCCGGTGTTCCGGAATCATCGACCAGTATGGAGGCAAGGCAATGAGCGAGATCGGTGATTCGGAGCCGAACGGTAATTCCGCGATCGGCCGGCGGGGCTTCCTCGCCGGCGCCGCGGCCGTGGCGGCCACCGCCGCCGCCCCGGCGGCGCTCCAGGTGGCGGCCGCCGCCCCGGCCGCCGCGGCCGGTGCCGGCCGGCCGAACATCCTGCTGATCGTCACCGACGACCAGCCCAAGCAGACCGAGTGGGCCACCCCGCAGACCGTGGACTGGATCGCCGGCCACGGCGTCCGCTTCACCCGCGGCCACGTCACCACGCCGCTCTGCGCGCCCTCGCGGTCCTCGGTGTTCTCCGGCCGCTACGCCCACAACCACGGCGTGCGCAACAACGGCGCCTCGCACAGCCTGGACCAGCACACCACCGTCCAGCGCTACCTCCGGGAGGCCGGCTACCGCACCGGACTGTTCGGCAAGTACCTCAACTCCTGGGCCCTGGCGGACAATCCGCCGCACTTCGAGGAGTGGGCGCTGCTCCAGCCCGCCTACAACGACGCCAGCTGGAACATCGACGGCACCGTCCAGACCCTCCCCGGCTACACCACCAACATCGTCAAGAACCGCACCCTGGCCTTCCTCGACAAGGCCGCCACCGACTCCCGCCCGTGGTTCGCCTACGTCACCCCGTACGCCTCGCACGCGCCCAACGTGCCCGCCCCCAAGTACGCGGACACGGTCGTCCCGCCGTGGAACGGACGCCCGTCGGTGCCGGAGGCCGACCGCAGCGACAAGCCCGGCTACATCCGGGACGCCACCGCCACCCTCGCCGACGGCCAGGCCGTGCGGACCAAGCAGCTGCGCACCCTGCTCTCCGTCGACGACGCCGTGCAGGCGATCCACGACAAGCTGGTGGCACTCGGGCAGTTGGACAACACCCTGGTCATCTACCTCGGCGACAACGGCTTCACCTGGGCCGACCACGGCTGGATCAAGAAGTCCGTGCCCTACTCCCCGGCGCACGAGGTGCCGTTCTACCTGTCCTGGCCGGCCGGCGGGCTCGGCGCGGGCACCAGCGACCACCGGCTCGTCGCCAACATCGACGTCGCCCCGACCATCCTGGACGCCGCCGGGATCACCCCCGACACCCCGCAGGACGGCCGCTCGCTGCTCACCGCGTACAGCAGGAACCACCTGCTGGTGGAGTGGTGGAAGCAGGGCACGGCGGCGGGCGGACCGCCCACCTGGTCCTCGTACGTGGCGGCGGACAAGCAGTACACCGAGTACTACGCGCTGCACACCGACGCCAACGGCACGGTGTCCGGGACGGGAGAGGTGAAGTTCCGCGAGTACTACGACCTCGCCGCCGATCCGTACCAGCTGACCAACCTGCTGTACCAGGCCACGCCGCAGCAGGAACAGGCGCTCGGCGTACCGGCGCTGGCGGCGCAGCTGGCGGCCGACCGGGCCGCCTGACCCCGCACCCCGCCCCCGCCCCCCGCCCCCCACGGCCCGGGGCGGGGGCCGTCCGCCGCCCCGGGCCCCGACCGGACGAGGAACCCCGTGTCGACCACCAAGCCC
>NZ_LGDO01000145.1:0-10175 GCF_001279805.1 Streptomyces sp. XY431 | reverse complement strand
CGACAGGACTCCACCCCCGGCCAGTAGTTGGACTCGTGGCACACGGACCTCCGCCGCGGAGGGTGCCGAGGGGAGCAGTGGATGGAACTGGCGGGGGTGTGGCGCCGGCTCGGGCGGCACGGTCTGGTGCTGGCAGCCGGGTTACCCTCGACCGCCCTGGGGTTGGTGAGCACGATATCCAGGAACACGACGTTGCAGTTGCCGACGCCGCCGACCGAGACCTCCGCCTTCCGGCGCCCCCTTTACCAACAGAAAAACAGGCACAGGGCGCGCCGGGAACCGAAGCGATCCGGAAATCCGGGTTGGGGAGGAGGGCGCCGTCGGCACCCTTGGCGAAGGTGAGTGTGCGTCACCGTCCCGGGGAACGACATCGAGCGGCAGTCCGGGCCGGCATCCGCGCGAAGAAACCGGACCGCTGCGAGCCGAAACGATAGTGAGTAAATTCTAGAAAAATAGCCGGGGTGCTTGATCCGAATCTGGTTCGGATCAAGCACCCCGGCTGCCTAGACGACCCTACCAGAGCCGGTTCCCCTTGGAGTCCCAAACTCGTGACTTGGCATTGAGTGGCTCGGACAACGTAATTTCATCGGGCCTGTGGCGGATTTCTCCGCACCCGTCGACACCGTCCGGCCACTCCACAACAATGTGGTCGCCCGGCATTAGTGTCCACTCCTCGCCCGATGGCTCGTATACCACAACCACGGGTTGATCTCCATCCGACTCCACGATGAACTTCACTATCGCCGACCCTTTCGCCAGTTCTTGACATAGTAGTTCAGGAGATCTGCACGGGGCTTTGCACTGGGATTTACGGTCCCTCGAGCCTTGTTCACCCGAGCGACTGCCCTGAAATAGGTCCGCGCAACTTTAATGTCCCTCTTACTGTACCCGTTCGAGCGGACATTTCTCAGGCTGGCGAGATTTTGCATCTCATAGCTCTTCTGCTTATTGTCCCAGACGTGATGATTCCCCGGCAGTCGGGCCGTCGGCTTACCCATCCCACTGATATTCGAATGGCCATGCTTCCGCATCACGGCATCCAGAGCTTTCTGCTCCTTTTGCACATGATCATTCACGGTTCCAGTCTGCCATACGGCCTTCTGGATTTTTTTGGCAGCCTTTACTTCCTTGACGATCTTCACGGCGACAACTGCCGCGGTACCTGCACCGACCAGCTGGAGCGCACTGGTGGCGCCTATTTCTGCCGCCTTTTCCCAATTCCCGGTTGCTGCGTACGAGACAGCCGAAACTGCGCCGGCGACCGCGCCGATTGGACCGGGGACGACCGTGGCGACGACTTCGCCGACCTTGGCGACGACTTCGACCGTCTTCTTCAGCCACTTGGGCATGCCCCAGTTGCCGTCGAGGTCGGTGCAGTTGACGGGGTCGCCGGTGCAGTAGTCGTAGGCGCTGGCGTTGCCGCCGGGCACCGGGTCGATCTGCAGGAAGCGGCCGAGGGCCGGGCTGTAGAGGCGGGCACCCATGAGGATGTCGCCGTCCTGGGCCTCGGCGGAGCGCTGCTTGCCGCCGAGCCAGCCGTAGCGGACGCCCGCCTGGCCGTCCTGGGGGATGCGGGGGTTGCTCCTCCTCCGGCGTGATCGGCGCGACTGGGCGACGGCATCGCGCCCAGGCTACCGTCGCGGCATGGGAACCCAAGGGGAAACGGGCAGCGTCGAGGCGCGCTGGGAACGGCTCGCGCCCGGCGTCGCCCGCCGCAGGATGCCGGGATGGGACGAGACCGTCGGAGCGATCGCGGGCCGTACGGGTGTGCTGGTCGTCGACACCGGGGCCACGCTGCGCGCGGGGGCGGAGATCCGACATGAGGTGACGCAACTCTTCGGCCTGCCCGTGACGCACGTCGCGCTCACACACCCGCATTTCGATCACGTGCTCGGCACGGCGGCGTTCTCGCACGCGAAGGTGTACGGGGCCGCGGGCGTCGAGCGGCTGATGGCGAGCGAGCGGGAAGAGATACGGAGCACTGCGGTGCGGCTCGGAGTTGACCCTGCGGAGGCGGCCGAGGCGGCGGCCGCGCTCGTCGTTCCGCAGCACCTGGTCTCCGGGGAGTTCGTGATCGACCTGGACGAGGACGGGCATCGGGTGCTGCTGGCGAACGTCGGCCCCGGGCACACCATGCACGACCTGGCGGTCCTGGCGGTCGGCCGGAACGGGGCACCGAACGTCGTCTTCTGCGGCGACCTGGTCGAGGAGTCGGGCGAGCCCAAGGCGGGCTCCGACGCAAAGCCGCATGCCTGGCCGGCGGCACTCGACCGGTTGCTGGCACTCGGCGGGCAGGACGCGCTCTACGTACCCGGGCACGGGGCCGTGGTGGACACGGGTTTCGTACGGAAGCAACGTGACGAGCTGGCCGCGCGGTTGGGCACCGCGTGAAGCACCGGCCCCGCGACGGCACCCCCGCCCCGAAACGGACCCGCTCCCGAGCCCCGCGAGGCCGTGCCGTTGGTGCGTGGCCTGCTGCTGGAACGGCGTGATCGCGCCGACGCCATGGTGGCGGCCATCGACAGGGAACTCGAGGCGCGGGCGAAGGGACTGCAGGTGACACCGGAGGAACAGTTGGAGATGCTCGGTGCACAGCTGTACGACGCGATCGGCGGCGCCTGCACCGCGACACGGCGTACCGATCCGCGGATCGCCGCGCAGATCCGGGACGCGCTCGGGGACGCGCAGACAGTCCTGAACGTCCGGGCCGGCACCGGCTCCTACGAGCCGACTGATCGCGACGTGACCGCGGTGGAGCCGTCGGCGGTCATGCGAGGGCAGCGGCCTGTCGGCTCGGCGCCGTGCGTGGCCGCCGCCGTGGAGAGTCTGCCGTTCTAGGATCGTTCCTTCGACGTCGCGATGGCCGTCTCCACCGTTCACCACTGGGGGGACCCGATGGCGGGGCCGCGCGAGATGCGGCGCGTGGCCGGCCGCGTGGTGGTGCTCACGTTCGACACCGACGAGCCCGGATGGCAGGACCGGTTCTGGCTCACCCGCGACTACCTGCCCGAGTTCGCCGCCGTCCTCGCGGAATTCCCCTCGCTTGCCCGGATGGCCGACGCGATCGGCGCCCGCACTGAGCCGGTGCCCGTCCCGTGGGACTGCGCTGGCGGCCTGTTCGAGGCGTACTGGCGCCGGCCGGGGGCGTATCTGGAGGATCACGTACGCCGTGCGATGTCGGTGTGGACGAGGGTCGGGCCGCAGGCCGAGCAGCGGGTGGTACGAAGCCTCGGCGACGACCTCGACTCCGGCCGGTGGGCCGAGCGCAACAGCGACCTCGCCGACCGCGACGCGGCAGATCTCGGCCTGCGCCTGCTCATAGCTTGAACCGCGTCGCGGCGTCAGTGCCGTGGCGGCTCCTGGACGGCCCGCCGGTCATGTGCGCCACTGAGCGGACATGGCGCTGCGGACAGGTGTCGACGATCACGACAGTCCCCAGATACGGCCCATCGGAGCTGCTGGCGCCGGATCCGGACCTGTGCTCTCCCCACCCCGTCCGACCCACTGCCCCGGGGCGGCCGGACCGCTCGGGGGTTCGGCCGGCCGCCTTCGAGGGTGGTGGTGCTGTCGGCGTCGAAGCCGGTCGTCGACCGGGCCAGGGCGCGGGAGGTTCCGCCGAGGAGGTGTTCGGCGAGGGTGATGAGGGTGGTGGCGGCAAGGGTGAGGATTTCGCGGCGGTGGGGCGTCAGCGGGTCCATCCGGGTCCGTCCGGCCAGGGTCGCGGGTGCGGGTTCGTCGAGCAGCGGTACCTGGAGTGTGTCCAGGGCGACGCAGGTGGGAACCGGGCCGAGGTCGCTGGGTGTCAGGGAGCGGCCGAGGTGCTCGCCGAGGACCTGGGCGGGGAGGTCGGGGACGGCCGGGCGGGGTCGTTCGCCGTCCAGCCGGCGGCGTACGCGGGTGGTGTCGGGTGCGACCTGCCGGTGGCCGTTGCGTTGCGCCGGGGCGGTGGTGCGGCGGGCGATCTCTCCGAAGGTCAGGCCGCTGGCCTGTACCCATGCCCGGAGTTCCGGGTTGCCGGTGCCGTTGACCATGAGACGCCCCCGGTGTGACTTAACGTCACTCCTTCGCGACGGTTCGCGACCCTCACGGTACTGGTCCGGGGCGGGCGGCGGGGCGGACTCTGGGTGAGTGGCCGGGGCCGGCGCAGAAGGGCCCGGCCACTGCGGGCCGCTGCGCGAGCGTCCTCCTCCCGGAGGCGGTCGGGCGGCACGCAGTTCTCCCGTCGGCGATCCGGTCGAGCGCCGCAGTCCGATGTCCCTGGAGGAGTTGATGACGAGTCAGTCGAGGTCCCAGCGCGCGCAGCCGCCCTGTTCCACCACATTCATCACTACGGCTTTCGTGACAAGTCCTGTATCTCTTGGTCAAGTTCAGAATCATGCGAAGGCCGTTCCACTGTCCCGGGAACACCCGGGCGAGTGATCACCAGGTCCGCCTGTTCGGGGCCGCTGGGACAAATCACAAGATCACCGCCGCTGTCACCAGCGCCCAGGCCCAGTACCTCCAGATACTCGACCCTGCCGGTGAGATCAGGGCGGACGAAGCGCACCCCGTGTGCCGGAGCGGAGGGGGCGTCCGGGCGCCCCCTCCGCTCCGGATGTGCTGGTGGTTCAGGTGCCGAGGAGGCGGTCCAGCAGTGACCGGTACTCGCGCAGGGTGAGGCGCAGGTCCTCCGTGCTGGCAGCCGGTGTGCCGTCCGGTGCCGCTTCGGCGCCGCGCAGCCGGTGGCGCCGCTCGGTGACGGCCTCGGCCAGCAGGCCGACCGACTTCTCGATCAGGGCGTCGGCCTGCTGCACGGACTGACGGGGATCGTCGACGAATCCCGCCTGGACGGAGTGCCATTCGGCCCGCAGTCGCTGCGTCCGCTCGACGCCGAGCCAACCGCCCGATCCACTCTCCGCAGGTGTCGCCGATGCCGGTTGCGGGTCGCCGATCCGGGGTCCCGGTAGGGGGCGGGCGGGCTCGGACGGCCGTTCTGCGGCCCGGTCGCCTCCCGGCACGACGGCGAACCGTCCTCCGGCAGCGCCTCGTCCGGGGGAAGCTGCCGGGCGGCCGGTCTCCGGGCCGGCCGGGTCCGGGCGGGGCGTGCCGGCGCGGGCGGCGTCCGGGTAGGCGCCATGCGGGCGGACGGTGTCCGACTTGGCCAGGTCCGCCGGCCCGCTGCGGGGGTCCGGGGCCGGCGCGCCGTCGTCGGGGTTGTTCCGGGCTGCGGAACCGTGCTGGGACATGGTCTTCCTCTCCTTCGTGGGGTCGCGGGCGTCATCGGGTGGCGTGGCGCGGGCCGGAGTGGTGGATGGCACCGGTGGAGTTGCCGCCACGGGCCGTCGTCCCCTGGTCGTCGCCGCCGGAGCGGGCCACCTCGAGGCACAGGTCACGCACGGCCAGCAGCGCCGTCCGCAGTTCCTCGGTGCCCACCCGCTCCGACCGGCTGCGCTCCAGCACCTGCCGGGCGGTCCGGTAGTCGGGCACGAGGGCGGCGTGGTCGACCGAGAGCACGGCAAGCCGGTCCTCGGCAGGGAAGCCGATCTCGTCGAGCGTGCCGTCGAGCAGGGTAACGGCCTCGTCCAGCGAGCGGGCGGGGTCGTCGACGAACAGCTCCTGGAGGGCAGCGAGCTGGTTGCCGACCTCCTCGGCGCGGCGCTGCGGCAGCCGGGTGAGCGCCAGCTGCCTGGCCTTTCGCAGCCGGTCGGCCAGCTCGTGCTCGGCCTCCCTGGTGCGGCCGCCGTGCGCCCGCACCGTCCGGTCGTACTCCGGACCGAAACGCTGTTGCAGCCGGCGGGTGTTCCACTGCGGCAGCAGCACGGCGAGGGCCGCCGCGGTTGCCAGCACGGCCACTGCCAGAACGATCCAGATGCTCATACCGCTCCTCCTTCGGTTTGACCACGGCCCGGAGTGGCTGGTCGGTCCCGTCATTCGGGTTCCCGCTCAGGCGATTTCAAACAGCCAGTCCCCCGGAAGCGTTGGCCGCCCGGGTTCGGGAAACCCGTCCTGGCGCCCTCATGGACGCTAATGTGACCTGCAGGCCAGCGGAGTTCGTCCCAAGGAGGCGGATCGCCATGTTCCGCCGCCCCCGCGCAGAGCCGCTCCGGACACCCGAGCACCCGCACTTGCACGCGTGCTCGCAGGCCGCCGGCTCCCCCGGTGCGTCAGTCTGTCGATCACTTCTGCCGCGGTCGCCTCGGTCCTGGTCGCCGCGATCCTGGTCGCCTCGGTCCCGGTCGCCTCGGCCTCGTTCCACCTGGCGCCGGGCCTGCCCGCCCGTTCGCCGAGAAGACCACCGACCGCAGCCGGCCGGTGCTGCTCAGGTCCATCCAGGACATGAGCAGCTGCACGGCCGCGAGCGGCGACTTCCAGCTGGTGGCAGACCTCGACCGCGAGGCCGTCCTCCTGCCCTCGGGCCTGCTCGAGGGCAGGACGCTGTACCTGGCGGCCGGGAGTGTGCAGGCCTACGGGGACCTCGGCAAGGTCTCCGGCTCCGGCGTATCAGTCTCCGCCGACCGGCGCAGCGCCACGATCCTGCTGCCGCAGGCCGACCGGGCGAAGGCCTGGTACCTCACCGCCCGGGGCGCGGCAGTGGCGGCGACCTTCCCCGAGGCCCGCCGTCCGACCGCCCGGGCGCTGGACGGCGAGCAACTCGCTGTGAGGCACGGGCGCGAACACCTGCTCGACGTCGGCCCTCGCCGACGCCCGGGAGCGCGGCGAGGTCTGCGGCCCGCTCGACCTCCTCCCCGCCCCGGAGCTGCCGGTTGGCGGCCGCCCGTGCCTACCCCGGGCCGGCCAGCCCGCACTCGTACGCGAAGATCACCGCCTGCGCCCGGTCCCGCAGGCCCAGCTTGGCCATGACCCGGCCGAGATGCTTCTTCACCGTGGGCTCCGCGAGACCGAGGGCGGCGGCGAGTTCCGTGTTGGTCCTCACGCAGCAGCAGCCGGGTCGCCTCGATGCCGTCGGTTCCCGGAGCCCAGTTCTGGCGCCAGTTCGCCGCCGGCGGCGGCAGCACCACAGCCGCCAGCTGCCTGTCCCTGCTCCACGACAGCCGGGGCGAGCACCGCGACGCCGACCACTGGCGCAACCAGGCCGACAAACTCGCCGCACAGAACACCACCACCCCCACCACCGCCGTGCTCCACGCCCGGCTTCCGGAAGGCGTCTGGAACGAGGCCCTCGTCGCCTGCCACGAGGGCCTGACCCTGCGACTGCCGCCCCGGATCGCCGCTGTCGTCCACCAACTGCCCGTCGACTCCGACGACGAGGACCACGGCGAGATCCCCCAACCCTCCCCCACCCTCGTCGACGACCTCACCCACGCCGCCCACTCCCCCTCCGCCTGAACCAGCTGCGGACGGTACACGGGCGCAGGCCACGAGCCACCCGCACGTAGCCCGCGGGTAGGAGGCGGGGCCCGGGCGCTGTGCGCTCGGGCCCCGCTGTCCGTCGCAGCGGGGCGGCGTTCTCACAGGCGAGTGAGCAGATGATCAACGGTGGCCGTCTGCGTTTCTAGGCGACCCAGCAGTACAGGCGGCCGCCCCGCTTGGTACGTGATGTTGCCGCACCAGCGCACGTCCGGTGCCACGGCGGTGAAGTCCCGCCCGACCAGGTCCGGGGCCGGCGGCAGCCGTGGCACACTCCTCTGCCGCGTGTTGTATCCGGCTCCGGGCCGCCTGCACGCCCGCTGCTTCCCGCAGGTGTACGCCTTGCGGGCAGGGAGCGCTGTCCGGGGTGGTGAGGGCGCGTCAAACAGTCTGCCAGTCGGTCATCGGATCGGGGCCGTCGGTCGTCCTCATGGGAAGACTCCGCAGTACACCAAAGGTCCAGCCCGTGGCTCTCGAACGGCTGCTGGTGGGTGGCGAAGACCGTGTCGGGGCCGCCTGGCCTTCGGGTGATGACCGAGTTCGACCATCTCCTGGCCCGCCGAGCCGGTTCTCACGGGTTCAACCCGATGTTCGGCTGTCGGGGAGACCGTCAGTTCCCTCCGCGGTGCGCGGAGCTCCGAGGGTTCCGAGGTAGTGACCGAGGTCAGGGTGCGGCGTGCCACAGGTGGGTGGCGATGTCGGGCCGGGTTCACGGCGGGCGCCGGGCAGGTAGACGGTCTGGAGTGGCCCGACGAGCCCCTCCCAGTGGATCTCGCTGCCGACATGGCGGGCGACGGCTCGTAGCGCCGCCCCCGTGCCGGCGGACGCTTGTGGGCTTTGCAGTTCGGCGTCGACGGCCCGGTGGAGCGTGTGGGGTCCGGCGCCCCGGGGAGGCCGGACCTGGCCCGGTTCGAAGGATTCGAGGCGCTGGCCGTTCTCCAGGCGTTCGACGACGGTCATGCCGACCGCGTAGAACAGGTGCACGACCTCGCTGTGCTCGGACAGTCGGGCCAACACACCGGGCTTCGGCCCCTCGGCTTCCCGGTCCTCGAAGCAGAAGGTCCACCCGTCGAACTGCCCCGCCCGCAGCAATGCACCGGGGTGTGCCATCGGATACAGCATGTCGGCCTCCGGGCCCGAGAGCGTCCGCACATGCTGCGGATCCGCACCGTAGGCGGCGAAGACCTCCCCCACCGACAGGCCCCGTACCAGGTTCAGACAGAATGTCGGCGCGACACCGCTGTCCGCCCATTCCCACCAGAGCGGCACACGATCAACCACAGGTTCCTCCTCGTTGAAAGGCCGCGCCCCGGGAATGCTCGCCGGGGCACGGCCGGGCGTGGCGGGGTCAGGATGTGATGCTGACGACGAACTTCTCGGCGTCCATGATGCGGTCGGTCTGGACGAAGCTGCCGTACTTGCCTCCGGCCGCCTTGTTCGGGGTCAGGGGGACGTGGCCGCGGACGCAGGGTTCGTGCAGGGTGACGTCGGGCCGGCCCTTCACCGAGTAGAGCTTCCACTGGCCGTTCTCGAGCTGGGGGACGATGTCGGCGCATCCGGTGTGGCCGCCCTGGGAGGTCCCGGCGAACGGGTACTCGTCGCAGGAATCGTCGGTGACCGCGGTCATCGCGGTGAACGTCACGTCCTCGCAGGTCCTTTGGCGGTTGGCCTTCGCGAAGGCTTCGTCCGCCGTGCGCTGCAGGGGGTTGTCGGCGGCGCCCCAGTGGTCGGACATGTTCTGGATGGCCCAGCCGTAGGTGGCGGCAGCGGCGCCGTACTGGCTGAGCGGCAGTACGAGGTTGGCCCGCACGTCCGGGTAGACGCAGCCGGGGTACTTCCCGACGGCGTTGTCGCAGCGGATCAGGCGGCTGTTGGACCAGTTGGCGTTCGGCTGGGTCGGCTGCGCACCGGCCATGGTGACGAAGATGTGGTACTTGGTGGTGATCCTGTCGTCGATGGTTCCCGTCGGCAGGTTCTCGGCGTAGGTGACCTGGCCGGAGGTCTGCTCCCCGTTCCCGATGGACCGCTGACCCGTCCACGGAGTGGGGGCCGTGGCCGCGCACTGCGAGTCGCAGCTCACGTCGAACCCGACGTCGAGCCGGGTGACATCACCGGTCGTCGACTGCAGTTTGACCGTGACCAGTTCGTTCCAGGTGGTCGAGGTGGCGTTGAGTGTCATGCTCGTGGTGATCACCAGCACCCCGGTGGCGGCGACGCCGCCCTTGTCGTCCCAGTGGGTGAAGGTGGCCTTCGCCTCCTTCATGCAGGAGGAGAACCGCTGGTACCACCATGAACCGGTCCCCGCCAGAGTGCAGGCTCCCTCACCGGTGGCAGCGGCGGCGGCATTCGGGAGGGGCCTCCCTGCCCCCTGCACCGCCGGGGCGGGCTCCACGGCCAGGCAGGACCCGCCCAGCGGGCCGCCGTCGAGGGATCCGCCGACGGTCAGTTCTCCGTCGAAGCATTCAGCGCGCCTGCCAGCCCGGTCTGCTTCATGCCGATGGTCGCGGCGCCGAGCGTTCCGATCTGACTCCCGCGTGGTGACGCCGCCGAGGACGGCGGGGCCACCGACATCTGTCCACCCGCGATCACGAGGACCGACAACGCGCCGGCCGCCAGCGACCTCGTCCACCGGCCTGTTCGTAAAGCCGTCATCAAGTTCCTGCCTCTCCCCGCGCGGGGAACCCCCGCCGACCCTCTCGCCCTGCCGGCAACGGCTCTCCCGAGCCCGATACTGACTTCGGCGCGTCAGGGTGAACTGTGTGGAAGTCCCTGATGGGTGTGGTGTGGTGGCTGTATCTGGTGGTGTGTGAGGTATGCGGATGGTGGTG
>NZ_LGDO01000144.1:0-10196 GCF_001279805.1 Streptomyces sp. XY431 | reverse complement strand
GATGGGCCGACAAATCCGAAACAGGACAGCCGAAGCGTCAGTCAGTCGATGGGTCAGACCCACCGGCAACATCACCACGAACATCATCACTGTCAGTCGTCGACCACGACCAGGTTCCCGCCGGGGACGCGGGCGGCGAGCTCCTTCCAGAATCCGGCCCGGATCGCGTACCGGTCGTGCTCGTCGATCTGGTCGTCCTTGTGCGCGAGCAGCCCGAACCGGGCGGCGTAGCGCAGCAGCTCGCCGTCGACCCGGTGCGGGATCCGGGGGTAGTCGGGCCACAGGACGGTGAGCCGTTCGACGTCGCCGGCCCGGGTGGTCCAGCGGCGGGCGAAGACCTGGCCCACCTCGTGGGCGTCGCCGCCGATGGAGGTGATGTCCTCCTCGCGGTCGGCCCAGCGCTGCTCGGCCGTGGTGAGCTGGGCGAGGGTGGGCAGGCCGTCCCCGGCGGTGACGGCGGGCTCCTGGGCGGGCCGCTCGATCCAGCCCCGGTCGGAGGACCAGCGCAGCACCGGGCCGGTCTGGTGGCGGTCGGCGGCGGTGGCCTGCCGGTCGGCGCTGCGCCCGGCGAGGTCCTTGGGGGTGGGGACGACCTTGAGCCCGACGGCGGTGGCGGCCGGCTGGGGGCGTCCGTCGACGGCCGGGCCGGCGGCGACCGCGGTGGCGACGGCCGCGGCGGGCACCCCGGCGGCGGGACGGCCGGGCGCCGGCTCGGCGGGCAGCGGGCCGGGCAGTCCGGCCGGGGGCGCGGCGGGCGGGGCGGCGAGGATCTTGGCGATGTCGTGCCGGGCGCCGGGGGCGGGGAAGACGCTGGCGGTGTCGCGCAGGCTGAAGGATCCTTCGATCCACTCGCGGTCCAGCACCCGGCGTTCGTCGGCCTCGCCGACCAGGTCCTCGGACTGGTTGAAGTCGCCGTCGGCGGCCTGGAGCGCCCAGAGGTGGACGACCACGCCGTGCTCCTTGGCGGACATCATGCCGGGCAGCAGGTCCCCGTCGCCGGTGATCAGCACGACATCGGCGCAGGCCCGGTTGCGGGCGAGTTCGGAGAGCTCGGCGTGCATCGCGGCGTCGACGCCCTTCTGCACCCAGCGCCCCTCGGCCCGGGTGAGCGCGCCGAGCCGGACGGTGACCCGGGGCAGCACCCGCAGCCGCCGGTGCTCGGGCATCGGGCGGCGCTCGGGCGCGGCGTCGAACCAGTAGATCCGCAGCAGCGGGAGGCCGGTCTCGGCCTCGGCGCGTTCGCGCAGGGCGGCGATCAGCGCGATGTGGTCGACGGTGACCTTGGAGCGGGACGGGTCACCGGCGAGCAGGCTGGCGGCGGCGCCCAGCAGGTATCCGGCATCCACGAGGACGACACAGCGGTCCATCGCGCACCTCTTTCCGCTCGCCCTCGGGGTGGGGGCTCCGCCGGGCCGACGGTGCCGGGGTGGGCGCGCTCCGCCCGGCGGCCGGGCGGGGTGGGGTGAGGGGGTGCCCGCTGCCGCCCGATCGTTGGGTCACCTTTTCCCACTGACCCGCCCGCCGAACCTCGGGCTCCGCCGCTGTCCCGCGACAGGCCGAAGGGCCCCGTCCGGTCGTGGACGGGGCCCTTCGGTGCGATGCGGCAGGTCAGCCCCGGAGCTCGGCGGCGACCAGCTCGGCCAGCTGGACGGCGTTGAGCGCGGCGCCCTTGCGCAGGTTGTCGTTGGAGATGAACAGCGACAGGCCGTTCTCGACCGTCTCGTCGACCCGGATCCGGCCGACGTAGCTCGGGTCCTGGCCGGCGGCCTGGAGCGGGGTGGGGATCTCGCTCAGCTCGACGCCGGGGGCGCCGGTGAGCAGCTCGACCGCGCGCTCGGGGCTGATCGGACGCTCGAAGCGGGCGTTGATCTGCAGCGAGTGGCCGGAGAAGACCGGGACGCGCACGCAGGTGCCGGCCACCTTGAGCCCGGGGATGCCGAGGATCTTGCGGCTCTCGTGGCGGAGCTTCTGCTCCTCGTCGGTCTCGTTGGAGCCGTCCTCGACGATCGAGCCGGCCAGCGGGACGACGTTGAAGGCGATCGGGCGCTTGTAGACCTTGGGCTCGGGGAACTCGACCGAGGAGCCGTCGTGGGCGAGCGCGGCGGCGCCGTCGACGACCTTGGCGGCCTGGTCCTGGAGCTCGGCCACGCCGGCCACGCCGCTGCCGGAGACGGCCTGGTAGGTGGAGACGACCAGGGCGGCGAGGCCGGCCTCGTCGTGCAGCGGGCGCAGCACCGGCATGGCCGCCATGGTGGTGCAGTTCGGGTTGGCGACGATGCCCTTGGGGCGGTCGGCGATGGCCTGCGGGTTGACCTCGGAGACGACCAGCGGGACCTCGGGGTCGCGGCGCCAGGCGGAGGAGTTGTCGATGACGACGGCGCCCGCGGCGGCGGCCTTGGGGGCGAGCTCCTTGGAGGTGGAGCCGCCGGCGGAGAAGATCACGATGTCCAGGCCGGTGTAGTCGGCCGTGGCCGCGTCCTCGACGGTGATCTCGGTGCCCTGCCAGGGCAGGGTGCGGCCGGCCGAGCGGGCCGAGGCGAACAGCCGCAGCTGCTCCACCGGGCCGACGCCACCCGGGAGGCCCGCGCGCTGCGCCAGGATCTCGCGGACCACGCCGCCGACCTGACCGGTGGCCCCGACAATGCCGATCTTCATCCGTCTACTCCTCTTGATGTCGCCGTTCACGGCCGCACTCCGCCCATCATGCCTTGTCACGGGCGTCGGACGGCCGGGTATTCCATCCTGTGGTCCTCAGTGGTCCAGACCACTGAGGAGTTCCAGCGCCCGCTCGACCTCCGCCGGACCGGCCGGCAGCAGCGGCAGCCGCACGTCCGGCGTCGGGATCCGCCCCTGCGCGTGCAGCACCCCCTTGACCACCGCCGGGTTGGGCGCCGCGAAGGCCGCCACCGCCAGCCCGGCCAGCCGGTGGCCCAGTGCCCGGGCCCGCGCCGCATCCCCGGCCCGCCACGCCTCGGCCAGCTCGACCCAGTGCGCGGTGGCGAGGTGGGCGGAGGCCAGGATGCCGCCGACCGCGCCCAGCGCGAGCAGCGGTGCGAGCACCGCGTCGTCCCCGCCCAGCACCGAGAACCCGGCCGGAGCGGCGGCCAGCAGCTCCACCGCCGCCTGGTCCACCCCGCCCGTCGCGTACTTCACGCCCACCACCCCGGGCAGCGCGGCCAGTTCCAGCAGCGCGGCGCCCGACAGCTGCTGCCCGGTCCGGTAGGGGATGTGGTAGAAGACCAGCGGCACCGAACTGGCCTCGGCCAGCGCCCGGAAGTGCGCCACCGTCCCGGCCTCGCCCGGCCGGACGAAGGAGGGCACGGTGACCAGCGCGCCCGCCACCCCCGGCACCCGCCCGGCCAGCCCGGCCAGCTCCTCGGCGGCCAGGGCGGTGCCCGGCCCGCCCGCGCCGACCAGCAGCGGCACGCCCCTGGCGGCGCAGACCGCCGCGCTGACCCCGACCACCGCCTGCCGCTCGTCCGCGGTCAGCGCGGCCGGCTCGCCGGTGGTGCCGAGCGCGACCAGACCGGCCGCGCCCTCGTCCAGCAGCGAGCCGGCCAGCTTCTCCAGCGCGTCCAGCGCCACCGAGCCGTCGGCCGCGAACGGGGTGACCAGGGGGACGAGAATGCCCTTGAGTTCCATGCCCACGATCCTGCGGCCGGGCGATCCCCCAGGTCC
This sequence comes from Streptomyces sp. XY431, assembly GCF_001279805.1. Taxonomy (NCBI): domain Bacteria; kingdom Bacillati; phylum Actinomycetota; class Actinomycetes; order Kitasatosporales; family Streptomycetaceae; genus Streptomyces; species Streptomyces sp. XY431. The sequence goes on along the minus strand of NZ_LGDO01000144.1, from coordinate 6,518 downwards.
AGTTCATGTTTCCGACGCTTCTCGTAAGCTGGGCCGATGCTCGATGTCCGACGCCTGCGCCTGCTGCGCGAACTCGCCCACCTCGGCACCATCGCCGCCGTCGCCGAGGCGCTCAGCTTCAGCGCCTCGGCGGTGTCCCAGCAGCTGTCCGTACTGGAGAAGGAGGCCGGCGTCCCGCTGCTCGAACGCACCGGCCGCCGGGTCGTCCTCACCCCCGCCGGCCGCAACCTGGTCCGGCACGCCGAGGCCGTGCTCGAACGGCTGGAGCAGGCGGGCGCCGAACTCGCCCACGCCCGCGAGGGCCTGGCCGGCCCGCTGCGGATCGGCACCTACCCGTCGGCGGCCCGCGCGATCGTCCCGGCCGTGCTCGCCGAACTGGCCGGCTGGCACCCGGGGCTGGAGCCGATGGTCACCGAGGTCGACCCGGCCGAGGTCGCGGCGGCGCTGCGGGCCGGCGAGCTGGACGTCGCGCTGGTGCACGAGTACGACCTGGTCCCGGCCGACCCGGAGCCCGGCCTGGCGATGACCCGGCCCGTCTTCACCGAACCGATGTACCTCGCCGCCCGCGCCCCCGGCACCGTCGCGGACCAGCGCGCCGAACCGTGGATCCTCTCCCCGCCCGGCACCCTGTGCCACAGCATGGCCGTCCGGGCCTGCGAGAGCGCCGGCTTCGCGCCCCGGATCCGCCATCGGATCGACGACTTCGCCACCGTGCTCGCCCTGGTGGCGGCCGGCCAGGGCGTGGCCCTGGTCCCCCACCTCGGCATCGACCGGCCCCCGCCCGGGGTCGTCCTCACCCGGCTGCCGATGTACCGCCGCACCCGCGCCGCCTTCCGGGCCGGCGCCGGGGCCCACCCGGCGATCTCCGCCTTCGTCTCCGCCCTGCACACCGCCGTCCCGGCCCCGCTGCGCAACTCCTCCTGAGCCGGGGCCGCCCGGAGCCCGGGCGGCGCCCCCGACCGCAGCGTCAGCTCCCCGTACCGCCCGCCCCGTTGGCGGCCAGACAGCTCGGCCCGAGCAGCTGCTTGAGGTCGCCGAACAGCGCCGGGTCCGACTTCACCCGGTGCCGGTCCAGCCGCAGCACCGTCGTCCGGTGCTCCTCCTCCAGCCGGACCCGGACCTCCGTCGTCCCCCGGTGGCTGCTCAGCACCTCGCCGAGCCGCGCCACCAGCGGCGGCGTCACCTTGCCGTCCGGGATGATGATGACGATCGGCGGCTCGGCGTGCGCGTTCGACAGGTCGGGGGCGGTCAGCTCCATCCCCATCAGCCGCGGCACGTCCTCCCGCTTGTCCACCTTGCCCCGGACGAACACCACCGCGTCCTCGACCAGTTGCGAGGACACCAGCTGGTAGCTGGCCGGGAAGAACATGCAGTCGATCGAGCCCGCGAGGTCCTCGACCGTCGCGATCGCCCAGGCGTTGCCCTGCTTGGTCATCTTCCGCTGGAGGCCCGAGATGATGCCGCCGATGGTGACGATCGAGCCGTCCGGCCGCTCGGCGAGCTCCGCCACCGCGCAGTCCGCCTTCTCCGCGAGCACGTGCTCGATGCCGTGCAGCGGGTGCGAGGAGACGTACAGGCCCAGCATCTCCCGCTCCTGGGCGAGCAGGAAGGACTTCTCCCACTCCTCCTCGGAGAAGACCACGTCCAGCCCGAAGGTCGGCTCGTCGCTGGTCGCGTCGCCGCCGAAGAGGTCGAACTGCCCCTCCGCCTCCTTGCGCTTGATGCCCACCACGTTGTCGATCATCGGCTCGAACTCCGCGCTCAGGCCCTTGCGGGTGTGTCCGAGCGAGTCGAAGGAGCCGGCCTTGATCAGCGACTCGACGGTCCGCTTGTTGCAGACCACCGACTCCACCTTGTCCAGGAAGTCCGGGAAGGAGGCGAACTTCCCCTTGGCCCTCCTGGTCCGGATCATCGACTCCACGACCGGCCCGCCGACGTTGCGGATGGCGGTCAGACCGAACCGCACCGTGGTGTCCCCGTGCGGGGTGAAGTCCGCGTCCGACTCGTTGACGTCCGGCGGCAGGACGTTGATGCCCATCTTGCGGCACTCGTTGAGGTAGACCGCCGACTTGTCCTTGTCGTCCTTGACCGAGGTCAGCAGGCCCGACATGTACTCGGCCGGGTAGTTGGCCTTGAGGTAAGCCGTCCAGTACGAGACCAGCCCGTACCCCGCCGTGTGCGCCTTGTTGAACGCGTAGCCGGAGAAGGGGACCAGGACGTCCCACACCGCCTGGATCGCCGCGTCCGAGTAGCCGCGCTCCCGGCAGCCCTTCTGGAACGGGACGAACTCCGCCTCCAGGATCTCCTTCTTCTTCTTGCCCATCGCCCGGCGCAGCAGGTCGGCCTGGCCGAGCGAGTAGCCGGCCAGGATCTGCGCCGCCTTCTGCACCTGCTCCTGGTAGACGATCAGGCCGTAGGTGGGCCGGAGCACCTCCTCCAGGGGCTCCTCCAGCTCCCGGTGGATCGGGGTGATCTCCTGCTGGCCGTTCTTGCGCAGCGCGTAGTTCGTATGGGAGTTGACGCCCATCGGGCCCGGCCGGTACAGCGCCAGTACGGCGGAGATGTCCTCGAAGTTGTCGGGCTTCATCAGCCGCAGCAGCGAGCGCATCGGGCCGCCGTCGAGCTGGAAGACGCCGAGCGTGTCGCCCCGGGCCAGCAGTTCGTAGGTCGGCTTGTCGTCCAGGGGCAGCTCAAGAAGATTGATCTTGATGCCCTTGTTCTTCTCGATCGCCTTGACGGCGTCGTCCATGATCGTCAGGTTGCGCAGGCCGAGGAAGTCCATCTTGAGAAGGCCGAGGCCCTCACAGGTGGGGTAGTCGAACTGCGTGATGGTGACGCCGTCGGTGTGCCGGGTCCAGACCGGGATGTGGTCGGTCAGCGGCTCGGCGGACATGATGACGCCCGCCGCGTGCACACCGGGCTGGCGGATCAGGCCCTCGATGCCGCGCGCGGTGTCGATCACCTTCCGCACGTCGGGGTCGTTCTCGTACAGCCCGCGGATCTCGCCCGCCTCGCTGTAGCGCGGGTGGCTGCTGTCCGTGATGCCGGACAGCGGGATGCCCTTGCCCATGACGTCCGGCGGCATCGCCTTGGTGATCCGGTCACCCATCGCGTAGGGGTAGCCGAGGACCCGCGAGGAGTCCTTGATGGCGGCCTTCGCCTTGATGGTGCCGTAGGTGACGATCATGGCGACCTTGTCGGATCCCCACTTCTCGGTCACGTACCGGATCACGTCACCGCGCCGGCGCTCGTCGAAGTCGATGTCGACATCGGGCATGGAGATGCGCTCGGGGTTGAGGAAGCGCTCGAAGATCAGACCGTGCGGGATCGGGTCGAGGTCGGTGATGCCCATGGCGTACGCGACCAATGAGCCGGCCGCCGAACCACGGCCGGGGCCCACCGCGATGCCCTGCCCCTTCGCCCACATGATGAAGTCCGCGACCACCAGGAAGTACGCCGGGAACCCCATCTGGACGATGGTGTCCATCTCGTACTCGGCGAGCTTCTTGTGCTCCTCGTCGTACCCGTTCGGGAAGCGCCACTCCATGCCCTGCCAGACCTGCGACCTGAAGAACTCCGCCTCCGACTCGAAGCCCTCCGGGATCGGGAAGCGCGGCATCAGGTTGCGGAACTCGAACATGCCCGCGGTGTCGACCCGCGAGGCCACCAGCAGCTGGCTGTTGCGGCAGCCCTCCTGCCAGGCGTCCGACTGGTCCAGCGCGTACATCTCGGCGGCCGACTTGATGTAGTAGCCGGTGCCGTCGAACCGGAAGCGGTCCGGGTCGGAGAGGTTCTTACCGGTCTGCACGCAGAGCAGCAGGTCGTGCGCGCCGGCGTCGGCCTCGGTGGTGTAGTGCGAGTCGTTGGTGACCACCGGCGGGATGCCGAGCTTGCGCCCGATCTCGATCAGCCCGTCCCGGACCCGCTTCTCGATGTCGAGCCCGTGGTCCATCAGCTCCAGGAAGTAGTTCTCCCTGCCGAAGATCTCCTGGTACTCGCCGGCCGACCGCAGCGCCTCGTCGAACTGCCCGAGGCGCAGCCGGGTCTGCACCTCGCCGGACGGGCAGCCGGTGGTCGCCATCAGACCGCCGGACAGCTCGGAGATCAGCTCCTTGTCCATCCGCGGCCACTTGACCAGCCAGCCCTCGGAGTACGAGCGCGAGGTCAGCTTGAAGAGGTTGTGCAGGCCCTCCTTGTTCCGGGCCCAGATCGTCTTGTGGGTGTAGGCGCCGGACGCCGAGACGTCGTCCCTCTTCTGGTGCGGCTGGCCCCACAGGATCCGCTTGGTGTTCGAACGGGACTCCGGGGCGACGTACGCCTCGATGCCGATCACCGGGGTGATGCCCGCGCCGGTGGCCTGCTTGTGGAACTCCGCGGCGCCGTACATGTTGCCGTGGTCGGTCATCGCGACATGGGTCTGCCCCAGCCGCTCGACCTCCTTGAACATCTGCTTCAGCCGGGCTGCGCCGTCCAGCATCGAGTACTCGGTGTGGACGTGCAGATGCGCGAACGGCTGATCGCTCAAGGCGGGGCCTCCGTAGGCTCGTGCTGGCAGGTGGGGGGCCGGCGAACGCGCAGGTCACGGAGGACGCCCGGAAACAATTGCGGCCCGAGCCACTCACGGGGCCCGGACCAGCACTCACACGTTCACGCTCCTACTCTAGCCTCCTGGGGCTGCCCTGTTCCCGGCCACCCGCCGAGCCTGAAGGATCCCGAATGTCGCACCAGCCGACCCCCGCCACCGACCGTGCCGAGACCATCCTCGGCGTCTTCGACACGGCCTTCGGCGACCTCCTCGCCCAGGACCCGGCGGCGTTCCGGGTGAAGTTCCGCAAGATGGCCGCCTCCGCGTTCGCCTTCTACCGGGGCACCGCCGCCCTCTACTACGCGGACCTCACCACCGCCCCGTTCGATTCCTACGGCGCGCCCTTCCTCGACGACCGCACCGGCCGGGTCTGGATCCACGGCGACCTCCACGCGGAGAACTTCGGCACCTACCTCAACGCCGAGGGCCGGCTCGTGTTCAACGTCAACGACTTCGACGAGGCCTACGTCGGCGCCTTCACCTGGGACGTCCAGCGGCTCGCCGCCTCGCTCGCGCTGATCGGCTACGCCAAGGCCCTCTCGGACACGACCATCACCGAGCTGGTCACCGCCTTCGCCGAGGCGTACCGGGCCCGGATCGCCGCCCACGTCACCTCCGGCGACGCCGACCCGTACACCCTGGACACCGCCACCGGCCCGATCCTCGCCACCCTCCGGCAGGCCCGGCTGCAGACCCGGGTCTCCCTGCTCGACGGCGACACGGTGGTCGAGGACTACGACCGCCGCTTCCGCCTCGGCGGCGGCGCGTTCGAACTGGACGAGCCCACCAAGGCCGAGGTCCTCGCCGCCTTCGAGCGGTACCTGGCCACCCTCCCGCCCTCCTCCCGGGTCAGCCCCACCGCCCTGCGGGTCAAGGACGTGGTCGGCCGCCGCGGCATCGGCATCGGCTCGGCCGGTCTCCCCTCCTACAACGTCCTCCTCGAAGGCCACACCGACGCCCTCGAGAACGACGTGATCATCTACATGAAGCAGGGCCAGACCCCGGCCGTGTCGCGTCACGTCACGGACCCGGCGATCGCCGGCTACTTCGAGCACGAGGGCCACCGCACGGTCATCTCCCAGCGCGCCCTCCAGTCCCACAGCGACCCGTGGCTCGGGTACACCACGCTGCGCGGCCGCGGCCAACTGGTCGCCGAGGTGTCCCCGTACGCCACCGACCTCGACTGGCGGGACCTCAACGAACTCCCCGACCTGCTCGCCGTCACCCGGTACCTGGGCCGCGCCACCGCCACCATGCACGCGGCGGCCGATGAATCGTCCAGCGGCCACACCCTGGTCCCGTTCTCCACCGAGCACGCCATCCACGAGGCCATCACCCGCGACGAGGCGGGCTTCACGGCGATGCTGGTCGACTTCGCCCACGCGTACGGCGCCCGGGCCCGCGCCGACCACCAGCTCTTCGTCGACCTCTACCGCAACGGCCGCATCCCGGGCCTCTAGCCCTACCGGGTCAGGGCCGCCAACCGCTCCCCGGCGGCGGCCCTGACTCCCCCAGCCTCCAACTCGTCGTCCCTGAGGTACCCCAACCTCCCCCGCACCTCGGGTCGATCCGGCGCACACCTCACCCCCAGCAGCCGCGCGTCCTCCTCGCAGTCCCAAAGACACTCCACGTAGATCCCGCCCAACCCCGCGGGCTCAATGGCCGCCAACGCCTCCAGATACCCCACCCGCTCGTGCGAGTGCGGCGTCCACAACCAGAACCGCCGCAGCAGCGACACCGCGCCCCTGGCTTCCGCCCCGAACCCCGCCAACGCCCGCGCCGTCCGCACCGGCCCGCACCAGCGCCGCTCCACCCACTCCCGCTCCAGCCGCTCCACCAGCGCCCCGACGTCGCCCTCCACCTCGACGTCCTCCTCCTCATGCCGCCCCTCCACGGCCTCAGGAAGATCGCCCCCCACCCCCGTATCCCGCGC
>NZ_LGDO01000143.1:0-10203 GCF_001279805.1 Streptomyces sp. XY431 | reverse complement strand
GTGCGGGACGGGGTGGTGGAGGGCGTCGGCGACATCGAGGGCGTGACGGTGGGCGTCGCGGTGACCGTCGGCGTGGGCGTCGGCGTGGCCGTCGCCGGACGCGACGGAGTGGCCGTGGCGGTGGCGGTGGGCGTAGCCGTGGACTTGGGCGGGGCCGTCCGCGACGGAGCCGCGGTGGGGACCGGGGCCGGCGGGGCCGGCTCCTTGATCCGGAACCCGGCGCAGCCCACCGCGCACGCGCAGCCGTAGCTGCCCTGGTCCACCGGCTGTCCGGTCCTGGGGTCGAGCCGCGCGGCGAAGGTCACCGGCGCGACACCGGCCTTGCCGCGCGGGGCCTTCGCCGAGAACGAGGCACGGACCTTGAGCACGAGGCTGCGCCCCTTCCGCACCGCAAGCAGCGCGTCGTCGGAGACGCCGTCGCCGCCCCCGGCCCCGAGCACCATCAGGACGCTGCCGTCCGCCCCCTCACCGCCCGGGGCGAGGGAGCCGGGGAGCCAGGCGGAACCGCCGGGAAGCCGGTACTCGACCGTGAGGTCGGCGGCGCGGAGGTCACCGGCCTGGTTCTTGAACTTCAGCAGCGCGAAGGCCACGAAGTCCTGGTCGGTCGGGTTGCTGACGGTCACGGTGAACTCCTTGGCCGCGCCGCCCGCCTCGAACTCCCGCGGGACCCCGGTCACCGTCGGCTCCAGGCCCCGCTGCAGCGGGACGTCCAGGTGCAGCGCCGGGGTCGAGGGTCCGGCCGAAGCGGCATCGGCGGTGGCGCCTGCCACACCGACCGGGACGGCCGACAGGACGAGTGCGGTGGCACCCGCGAGGATCAGACTGCGGGGGGTGGACAACGTGGTCACCTTCCGGCGAGGAGGAGTTCCGACACCCGTCTCGGTGTCTGCCGGTGAGAGCCGCCGCGTCCCCGCCCGTCCCGCGGCGATGCGAATTCGTTACTGGAACGCGGCGGGCCCGCGCCGTGCGGCGGCCCGGCCGTGCGGCACTACGGCTGCCGCGGCGGAGCCGGAACCTCGGACGGGGGCTCCGAGCCGGGCAGGCCGGACCCGGGGGTGCTCGGCACCGGCACGGTGGGCCGGTTCGTGCCCCCGGTGCTCGGGGCGGGCGAGGTCGCCGCCTCCGTCGGACGCGCGGTCGGGCTGTCCGACGCGGTGTCGAGCGGTCCGCCCGCCGGGGGCGCGGAGGAGGGCCGGGCCGGTGCGGACGGCGGCCGGGCCGATCCGTCGGTGGCCGTGGCCGGCGGTGGCGTGGCAGGCCCGGGCACCCGGTCGGGCGTGGGTCGGAGGCCGTCGGAGTGCTCGGACGAGGAGCGTCCGCCCGGCAGCGGCACGCCGGGGGCGGCGGGAGCGGTGGGGGCGGGCACCCCGGGCACGGGCGGGGAGGACCTGGCCCCGCTCGGCTTCACCGGATCCGGGGTGCCCGGGGCGGGGGGGGTGCTCCCCCCCCTCTCCGCAACTCCCGTCCGCGGTGGTGCCGTCGTGGCCCCGGCAGGCGGACGGGGCACGGCGGCACCGGACGCACCGGAAGGACTCCCGACCGTCGGCACGGCCGCCCCGGCCGCCGGGGCCGAGGCCCCCGGCCGGGGGGTCCGGCCGGGGGTGCCTTCGTACTGGACTGCAGCGGCCGTGCCGCCCGCCAGGGCGGCGGCCGAGACCGCCAGCGTCCACCACAGCGCGGTCCGGGAGGAGGTACGCCCGCCCATCTCCCTCTGCTCCGGCTCCTCCTGATGGTCCGTCGGGAACGGCTGTACGGCGCGGACGAGGGCCGTGGGGCGGCGGACGACGATGGTGGGCCCGGTGTCCCCCGGCGCCGGACCGGACCACTCCGTTCCGTCCGACGGCCCGTTCTCCGCGTCGGCGGCCGGGGTGGAGTGGCCACACCGGGGCTGTTCGCCGCGGGGCACGAAGGCGCTCCAGGACGATGCGGGGTCTCTCACTGTTCTCCTCGGGCTCCGGGGCGGGCTCTCCGTGCGGCCTGCCGCCGGTCCGCGCGCAGGTCTCCGAGGTACGAGTCGCGCACCCCCGGACCGTCCCGCGGGTTTACCGAAGCGTTACAAGCCGGCCCACGGCCGGCCCCGCCCCCGCCGACTCCGGTGCAGCCCCGGCACTGCAGCGGGGTCGGTCGAGTGCCGCACGTCACAAGGTGGTCTCGACACCGACGTGCTCTTGACGTGACTTCCGAAACAGAGGTGTCATATCCCCACTACGTTCAAGTCTGTTGGTTTCTGACGCATTGTGTTTGCTTTGCTGTTCACCGACAAACGTAGTTCCCGACCAGCCACATTTCCTCCAGATCGTGGCCCGCCACCATCTCGGGCCCCACGTACCTGCGCCCCACCGCACCCGGCACCCTGCCGTCAACGGGTGCGGTCCCGAAGGAGCTCCCCATGTTCCGTACCACCAGCCGTACCGTCGCCGCAGCGGGACTGCTGCTCAGCCTCGGCCTGACGACCGCCTGTTCGACCGGCAAGGAAGCCGCCTCCGGCGGGGACGCCGCGGTCGCCAAGGTCGACGGGAAGATCTCGATCACCTACCTGCAGAAGCAGGGTGACCAGGAGTACTTCGTCGGCGAGGCCGCCGGCGCCAAGGCGAAGGCGGCCGAGCTGGGCGTCGACCTCAAGGTGGTGAACCTGGGCAACGACGCCAACAAGACGATCAGCGAGGTCCAGGCGGCCGTCGCGCAGAAGACCAACGGCGTGATCATCGTGGTGCCGGACCCGGCGGTCGGCCCGCAGGTGGTCCAGGCCGCGAAGGACGCCAAGCTGGCGCTCCTGACCTCGGACGACCAGATCTGCACCAACGGCCCCGACCCGTCGGTGTGCGCCAAGGAGAACCTGGTCCCGCGGATCGGCTTCTCGGGTTCCCAGATGGGTGGTGAGGTCGGCAAGCGCGCGGCCGAGGAGTACAAGAAGGCCGGCTGGAACCCGGCCGAGACCCGCACCATCTCCGCGTGGAAGCAGGACGTCACGGTCTGCGGCGACCGGGTGAAGGGCGCCAAGGAGGCATTCGGCGCCGCCGCGCCCGGCGTCCAGAACATCGACGTGGCCACCGACAACACGCCGACCGGGGCCCAGGACAAGATCGCCGCGACGGTCACCGCCAACCCCGGGGTGAAGAACTGGGTCGTCTGGGGCTGCAACGACGAGAACGTGCAGGGCGGCGTCACCGCGCTGGAGAACGCCGGCATCGGGGCGGACCGGGTGATCGGCGTCGGCATCGGCGCCTACCTCGCCTGCAAGAACTGGGGCTCCGGCAAGCCGTCCGGCATGAAGGCCGCGCTGTTCATCAACGGCAAGGACGTCGGCGCCCTGGCCGTCCAGACCATGTACGACAAGCTCAAGGACGGCAAGGAGTTCCCGAAGGAGGCGTTCGCGCCCACCACCATGGTCGACGCGGCCACCTGGAAGTCCGCCGGCGTCACCTGCGGCTGACACCTGTCCCCGGACCGGTCGTCGTACCCACGCCGCGCCGACCCGGCCCGCCTCCGGCCCCCTCAGCTGCCCTGACCAGGGGCCGGAGGCGATCGGCCGCAACTCCCCGCGGCCCCGACCGGCTCCACCCACTCCCCGACAGACCTCCCGAGGACCTTCCATGAGCAAAGCCCACGACCCGACGCCCGGCCCGCGCCCACCGACCGACCCGCGCCCACCGACCGGCCCGGGCGCGACAGGATTCGCCGGCGTGCACCAGGTGACCAAGCGGTTCGGCACGGTGCAGGCACTCGGCGGAGTCACCCTCGACTTCCCGGCCGGTCAGGTCACCGCCCTCATGGGGGAGAACGGCGCCGGCAAGTCCACCCTGCTCAAGATCCTCACCGGCGACCACCAGCCGACCGAGGGCCACGTCGTCCTCGACGGCCGCCGCGTCGACCTCGCCTCCCCCGCCCAGGCCCGCGCCGCCGGGATCCGGATCATCCCGCAGGAACCGGAGATCATCCCGCACGTCTCGGTCGCCGAGAACGTCTACGCCGGCGCCCTCCCCCGCGCCGCGGGCCGTCGCCTGGACCACGCCGAACTGCGCCGCCGCATCACCGGCGACCTGCAGCGCCTGGGCTTCGACAAGGTCCTCGACCCCGATCTGCTCGGCTCGCAACTGACACCCGCACAGCGGCAGTTGGTCGAGATCCTGCGCGCGCTCACCGGCGAGGCCAAGGTCATCGCCTTCGACGAGCCGACCTCCTCGCTCTCCGAGCACGAGGTCGACGCCCTGTTCGCCCTCATCCGCCGCCTGCGCGACCAGGGCGTCGCCGTCGTCTACGTCTCGCACCGGATGCAGGAGATCTTCCAACTCGCCGACCGCATCGCCGTCCTGCGCGACGGCGCCCTCGCCGGCGTGCAGGACGCCGCGACCACCACCGAGGGCGACCTCGTGCGCCTCATGGTCGGCCGCGACCTGTCCGCCATGTTCTCCCGCACCCGCGTCGCCACCGACCGCCTCGTCCTCGACGTCCGCAACGTCACCACCGACGACGTCCACGACATCAGCCTGCGGATCCACGCCGGCGAGGTCGTCGGCCTCGCCGGACTCATCGGCGCCGGACGCTCCGAACTCGCCCTCGCCCTGGCCGGCGACCGGCCGATCCGCTCCGGCACCGTCACCCTGGACGGCCTGCCCCTGCGTTCCGGGAGCCCCGGCGCGGCCATCCGCGCCGGCCTCGGCCTCGCCCCCGAGGAACGCAAGGCCCAGGCCCTGTTCCTGCACCGCTCGATCCGCGACAACACCTCCACCGTCGTCCTGGAGCGGCTGCGCCGCTTCCGCTTCGTCAGGCGCGCCGCCGAGCGCGAACTCGCCCAGGAGTACACGGACCGGCTGCGGGTCCGCACGCCCTCCATCGAGCACGAGGTCCGCAAGCTGTCCGGCGGCAACCAGCAGAAGGTCGTGCTCGCCCGCTGGCTCGCCCGCAGGCCCAAGGTCCTCATCCTGGACGAGCCCACCCGCGGCATCGACATCGGCGCCAAGGCCGAGATCTACCGGATCATCGCCGACCTCGCCGCCGACGGCGTCGCCGTCCTCGTCATCTCCTCCGAACTCCCCGAGATCCTCGGCCTCGCCGACCGCGTCCTCGTCATGCAGAACGGCCGCGTCACCGGCGAACTGGACCGCGCCGACGCCACCGAGGAGGCCATCCTCAGCCTCGCCATGGCCGACGACATCGCCACCGTCCCCACTCCTGGAGCATCCGCATGAGCACCACCACCGGCACCCCGCCCACGACCGAGGCCGGCGGGAACCTGCCGCACCCCTCCGGCGGCGCGACCAGGATCCTCGCCTCCGTCGGCGCCCAGAACCTCAGCCTCATCGGCGCCCTCGTCGTCGTGCTCGCCCTGTTCGGCACCCTCAACGACAACTTCCTCAGCCTGGGCAACATGCAGGTCATCGCCGAGGCCGCCACCATCACCGGACTGCTCGCCGTCGTCCAGACCGTGGTCATCATCATCGGCGGCCTCGACATCTCCGTCGGCTCCCAGGCCGGCGTCGCCTCCGTGGTCAGCGCGATGGCCTTCACCTCCACCGGGTCCAACCCCTATCTCGGCATCGCCGCCGCCCTGGCCGTCGGCGTCCTCGTCGGCATCGTCAACGGCCTGGTCATCGTCTACGGCCGGGTCAACCCCACCATCGCCACCCTCGCCGGACTCGCCGCCTACAAGGGACTCGCCCAACTCCTGTCCGACGGGCGCGCCCAGGGCTACGTCCTCAACGACGACGTCTTCGTCTTCCTCGGCCGCGGCAAGATCGCCGGACTGCCCGTCATGGTGTGGATCCTCGTCCTGGTCGCCCTCGGCGTCCACGTCCTCCTCAAGTACACCGACATCGGCCGCAACATCTACGCCATCGGCGGCAACGACACCGCCGCCCGCCTCGCCGGCATCAGCATCAACAAGTACCTGATCGCCGTCTACGGCCTGATCGGCGTCGTCGCCGCCGTGGCCGGCGTCCTGCTCACCGCCCGCACCGGAAGCGGCCAGCCCGTCTCCGGCAGCGAGGGCCTCGAACTCAAGGCCATCACCGCCGCCGCCCTCGGCGGCTGCGCGCTCAAGGGCGGCAAGGGCGGCATCGGCGGCACCCTGCTCGCCGTCGCGCTCCTCGGCTGCCTGGAGAACGGCCTCACCGTCCAGGGCGTCAACTCCTTCTGGCAGAACGTCGCCCAGGGCTCCCTGCTGGTCATCGCCGTCGTCATCCAGCAGCGCCGCAGCGGCGAACGGCCCATCGGCCTCCCCGCCTGACCGACCCGACGACCTGACGACCCGACGGCCTGACCGACGCTCCACTCCCGCCCTGCCCCGGCACCCCGTCCGGCGCGGCGTCCCGCTCCTCCCCGGGACGCCGCGCCTGACGGGGCGCGGGCGGGCGGCCACGTGTCCCCGGTCCGCCCCTCCCGGGCCCGTCTCCCCGGTCCCTTCCCCCCGGCCAGGTCCGCCCGCTGATCACGGCCGCTACGATGTCGGCGCAGACATCAGGGGAAGGGGCCGGTATGAACAGCGCGGCGAAGCCCGGCACTGCCGCGCGTTCCGCCCGGCGCCCGGCGTCCCAGGCCGACGTGGCGGCCCTCGCGGGAGTCTCCTCGCAGACGGTCTCCCGGGTCGCCAACGACCGGCCCAACGTCGAGCCCGAGACCCGCGAGCGAGTGCTGTCCGCCATGCGGATGCTCGGCTACCAGCGCAACAGCGCGGCCCGGGCCCTCACCCTCGGGCGCTTCCACGCCCTCGGGGTGGTGACCTTCGACGTCACCGCGCAGGGCAACGCCCGGACCCTCGCCGCCATCTCCCGGGCCGCCCAGGCCGCGGGCTACTCGGTCCACGTGGTCTGCATCGAGGACGAGACCGAGGAGGCCGTCCAGCGCGCCGTCCGGCTGCTCACCGACCAGGCCGTCGACGGTCTCGCCGTCATCGAGGCCCAGATCCTCGACCGGCCCGGCTTCGACATCACCTCCGGCGTGCCGGTCGTCGTCGCGGACGGCGATCCCGACCGGCGCTACACCTCCGTCGACACCGACCAGGCGGCGGGCGTCACGGCCGCTGTCCAACACCTGCTCGGCCTCGGGCACCGGACGGTCCGGCACATCGGCGGCCCGCAGAACTCCTATGCCGCCCGCCGAAGGGCCGCCGCCTGGCACGGCGCCCTCAAGGCGGCCGGAGCCCCCGTGCCGCCGATCGACTTCGGCGACTGGACCGCCGCGTCCGGCTACGCGATCGGCCGGCGGCTCGCCGCACAGCCGGACGTCACCGCCGTCCTCGCCGCCAACGACCAGCTGGCGCTCGGCCTGCTGCGCGCCCTGCACGAGGCCGGGCGCCGGGTGCCGGAGGACGTCAGCGTGGTCGGCTTCGACGACATCCCCGAAGCGGCCTTCTTCGTGCCCCCGCTGACCACCGTGCGGCAGGACTTCGAGGAGGTCGGGCGCCAGTGCGTGGCCCGGTTGCTCGACCGGATCGATCCGCCGGCGAGCGAGGACGCCCCCGTCACGGCGGTGGTGGTCCGGCCCGAACTGATCGTCCGGGCCAGCACGGCCGCACCGCCGCGCACCGGTCGCGCGGGACGTTCGGGACGCACCTCCTGACCGGACACGACGGACGCGCGTGCCCCCGCCGTAGGCCGGAAGGGGACACGCGCCGCCACCGGCGGGTCAGCCGATCCTGAACCGCTGCCCGGCGCCCGCTCCACAGGGCTCCTGCACCAGCGCCGCCCCGGGCTCCACGGCGTTCGCCGCGACGGCCAGGCACTTGCCGCTGTGCCGCGCCACCAGGGCCGACCAGCCGCCGCCGGTGGGACGGACCGACCACTCCTGGTTCCGCGCCCCGCTGCACCCGTACTGCACCACCGGGGCACCGTCCGCCGTGGACTCGCCCGCCACGTCCAGGCACAACCCGCTGGAGCGCACCACCACGGACACCTGACCGGGGCCGCCCGCCCGCAGCGACCACTGCTGGGCCGCGGATCCGGTGCAGTCGGACTGGGCGACGGCGGTACCGGCGGCGTCCGCGCCCCCAGCGGCCGCGCCCCCAGCGGCCGTGCCCCCGACGGCCTCCACGCACAGCCCGCTGCGCCGGACCGTCACCGGCTGCCACACGTCCGTGCCCGCGCCGCGCACCGACCACGACTGGTTGCTCCCGGCGGTGGCGGGCCAGACGCCCACCGGTGCCCCGTCCCACCGGGCCGCCTCGCCGACGTCCAGCAGGAGCCCGCCGGCCTTGTTCACGAAGGTGCCGCGCCCGTCGCCGGTGGTGGAGCGCATCCACAGCTGCTTCGCCGCGTTGCCGGGATCGGCGAAGCCGAGGGCGCCCTCGGTCACGGCCAGCGCCTTGCCCGTGGCGGCGTTGCTGATCCGGTAGGTCGCCGTGCTGTCCCAGCCGCCGCCGACCCGGGTGACGTTCCACCGCTGCCCCGGGTCGGCCGGGTCGGGAGTGCGCTGGACGGGCCCGCCCTGGGCGGAGGGTCCGGCCGCGAGGGCCAGGCCGCTGTTCTCGTTCAGCAGTTGGCGGGCGTCACCGGCCGGTGTGACCGCCGTCGAGGCGTTCACACCGACCGTGCCCGGCAGGACGAAGGTGGTGACCGAGCCGGGCCCGACCGTCGTGGTCACCGTGGCGGCGGCCGTCACGGTCAGGTCCGCCTCGCGCCGCACGTCCTTGGTGGCGTCGGTGGTGTAGCGCTGGACGGCCGTGCCGGTGCCCGGCTTCTGGTAGCCGGCCAGGTCGAGGGTGAGGTTCTGGGCCGCGCCGGTGTCGTTGGTGTGGACGACCACCGTGCCCGCGCCGCCCGGCCGCAGGGCCGCGAGGGTGGTGGCGTCGTCGGTGGCGATGACCCGGGCGCCGGGCCGGACGAACCTGGTGTAGTTCGCCATCGCCCAGTACTTCTTGTTCTTGCGGACGGGTTCGGCGCCCGGGTCGTCGGGTGTCAGATCTACCTGGATGAGGCCCCAGTTGGAGTTCTCGTGGGCGGGCGTCATGTTCTCGTAGTCCTCGACGGCCTGCCAGAGCACCCAGGCCCGGGGTTCGAGCTCCTTGAGGTCGCCCGTGATGCGGTCGGCGAGGTCGAGGGCGGGGTCCATGTCGGTGAAGTCCTGCGGTCCGCCGCCGCCGAGGTCGACCTCGGACATCCACAGCGGCTTGCCCGAGCCCTTGGCGATGTCCCGGGCGCCGGCACGGTCGCGCGGGTCGTAGGTGTGGACGTTGAGCTTGCCGATCGCCGAGCGGGTCGCGGCCGGGTAGGAGTTCCAGTCGTCCCGGAACATGACCGGGTCGGTCTCGTCCATCGCCGCCACCGGTGTGGCCAGGCCCTCCGCGTCCAGCGCGCCGCGCAGGCTCCCGATCATGCGCGCCTGGGAGGCGTGCTCCCAGTGCGAGCCCTCCTGGGGACCGCCGGCGCGCCAGTACCCCGTACCGGGCTCGTTGACCGGCGACAGGGAGCCGAAGGTGACGCCGGTGGAGTCCTGCACCCGCTTGACGGCCCCGGCCAGGTAGGCGGCGAACCTGCCGTACTGGTCGGGGCGGAGGTTGTCCTGCCGGCTGTCGACCGCGCCGGAGACCAGGCCGCTGTTGGTCATGAAGTACGGGGCGGAGTTGGAGTACGCCTCGAAGGTGTCCGCACCGCGGCTCTTCGCGGCGGTGAGCCACCAGCGCTGGTTGGCGTCGGCGGCGGCGTTCCAGTGATCGGGGTTCCCCGGGTCCCACCAGTCCGCCGACCCGGCTCCGCCGTCCGGGCCGCCCGCCTGCGGACCGTGCTCCGCGGGACGGTTCCAGTAGCCGGGAACGGCCGCTCCGGGCCGCATGTACGGCACGGTTTCGGGGCTGTCGCCGCCGCCGATGTTGTAGCGGGCGACGGTGAGGCCGAGGCCCTCGGCGCCGAAGAGCTCGTCGGCCAGCCGGTTGCGCAGGTTCTCGGGCCAGCCTCCGGTGACGTTGGCGAACCAGCCCAGCGAGGTGCCCCAACCCTGGAAGGGCTGTTGCTGGTAGGAGGGGTCGAGCCGGACGGTGAGGTGGGCGGACGGGGCCGGTTCGGCGGCCGCGGCCGACTGCGGCGGCGCGAGCAGGCCGGCACCGGCCGCCGCGACCGCGACGGCTGCCGTGAGGCAGCTGCGGGCCGTGCGGTGCCGGGTCTTCGTTCGGGGAGCCATGGGTCCTCCGGGGACGGGAGCAGGCAGGCGAACGGCACGCCCCTCGGGTGGGGGGAGGGGCGTGCCGGTGGGGAGGCGTGAACGACGGTGGGG
>NZ_LGDO01000142.1:0-10405 GCF_001279805.1 Streptomyces sp. XY431 | reverse complement strand
GGTCCTGTCAGCGCCGGGCGGGTCGGTTCACCCCTGCGGGTGGGTCCCGCCGTCCACAGGCCCGGGTTTTCCACAGGTTCGGAAAAGGGAGTTCCGGCGGGCGCGCGGGCGGCCCAGAGTGGGCACCGCAAGCCCCGAACCCGACCGTGGAGGTGCCCGTGCGTACCGCTTCGCCCGCCCTGTCGCCCCGTCCGCTGCCGATCCCGCCGCTCCCCGCGCCGACCGTTCCGCCCCGGCAGCCGGTGCCCTCGTTCCCGCCGATCGGGGGCCGGTCCGGCCTGCGCGGCCGACTCCGACAGTTGCTGAGATCCGGCCCCCGGGTACCGGCCGTACTGCTCCTCGCGGTGGCGGCCGCACTCGCGCTCGGACCGGCCTGGGCGGACCCGCGAACGCCGGAAGCGGCACCGCCGGTCGGCCGGACGGGTTGTCCGGCGGAGGGGGGAGGAAATCACCCGTAACCGAAGAGCGACTTCGTCGTTCACGCGGCATGAAGGGCTTCAAGGAATTCCTGCTGCGCGGAAACGTCGTCGAGCTGGCCGTCGCCGTGGTCATCGGTGCGGCCTTCACCAGCATCGTCAACGCCTTCGTCAAAGGCGTGATCAATCCGATCGTCGGCGCGTTCGGGGCCAAGGACCTCGCGTCCTACAGCTCCTGCCTCAAGGGGCCCTGCGAGGTGACCGCCACCGGCGTGGTCACGTCCGGAATCCCCATCCTCTGGGGCAGCGTGCTCAGCGCGGCCCTGTCGTTCCTGATCACCGCGGCCGTCGTCTACTTCTGCCTCATCCTGCCGATGACCAGGTACACCGCCCGGCGCAAGACCCCGGCCGAGGTCCAGGCGGAGGCCGAGGCCAAGGAGGTCCTGCTGCTCACCGAGATCCGCGACGCCCTGGTCACCCGGGCCGTCTGAACCCCGCCGCGCCCCGGCCCGCCCGGGGCCCGGCCGTCCCTTGCTCCCCCCGGATCAGTCCCCGTGGTGCGGCGGGCGCTGGCTCAGGTACCAGTCCAGCCCCCGTCCACCGCTCTCCCCGGCGCCGGGGCGGTCGCCCCACCCGGTGTCGGTGTCGTCCCGGGACTGCCGGTCCAGCGGGTCGCCGAAGATCAGCCGCGCCTTCGCCGCCGCGTCCGCACCCGGCTGTGCCTTCGGGGCATCCTGCGCCGGCTGGTTCGCCGTCCCGGACTCCGTGCCGGGCTCCGTCCCGGGCTCCGTGGCCGGCCGGCCGTCCGTCGTGTCCTTCGCCATCGTCTTCTCCACCGCTCTCGCCGTCCCCCGCCACCTTCCGCCCTGCCCACCAAGCCTAGAAGGCATCGGGGCGGCCCGGGGACGACGGTGGGCCCGGCGCGGACCGCTCCGCACCGGGCCCACCGGGCCGCACCTGCCCCCGCCTGCGTCCCACGTCTCCGTCCACCTCCGCTACGCGGCCTCGAAGCCCGCATGGTCGGCGATCTTCTTCAGCTCCGCCAGCGCGTGCTTCTCGATCTGGCGGATCCGCTCACGGGTCAGCCCGTGCTGCTTGCCCACCTCGGTGAGGGTGCGCTCGCGGCCGTCCTCCATGCCGTACCGGGAGCGGATGATCGACGCCGTCCGGTCGTCCAGCCGCCCGATCAGACCGTCCAGCTCCTCGCGGCGGAGCATGACCATCACGGCGTCCTCCGGGGACGTCGCCCCGGTGTCCTCGACCAGGTCACCGAACTGGGTCTCGCCCTCGTCGTCGACCGACATGTTCAGGCTGACCGGGTCGCGCGCCCAGTCCAGCACGTCCTTGATCCGGGTCTCGGTGGTGTCCAGCTCGGCCGCGATCTCGGCCGGCTCGGGCTCGCGGCCCAGCTCCTTCGACTTCTCCCGCTGCACCCGCCGGATCCGGCCCAGCTCCTCGACCAGGTGGACGGGCAGCCGGATGGTGCGCGACTGGTCGGCGATCGACCGGGTGATGGCCTGGCGGATCCACCACGTCGCATAGGTGGAGAACTTGAAGCCCTTGGCGTAGTCGAACTTCTCGACCGCGCGGACCAGACCCGCGTTGCCCTCCTGGATGAGGTCCAGCAGGGGCAGGCCGCTGCGCGGGTAGCGCCGGGCGACGGCGACCACGAGACGGAGGTTCGACCGGATGAAGACGTCCTTGGCGCGCTCGGCGTCCTCGGCTATCGCCTCCAGCTCCTCGCGCTGCACGCCCTCGGGGAGCCCGCCCTCGTCCAGCAGATGCTGGGCGTACACGCCGGCCTCGATCCGCAGCGAGAGCTCGACCTCTTCGGCGGCATCGAGCAGGGGTGTCCTGGCGATCTCGTCGAGATACATGCCGACCAGGTCGCGGTCGGCCTCGAAGTTGGTCGGGCGGGCCGCGCGAGTCCGGTCGGCCCTGTCGCGAACGACGGCACGGGTGGCCATGCTTGCTCCCTTTGCTGGTGTTGCCGAGGTCTGGGCTGCCTGCCCCCAGGAGGGCACGATGTGCGGGCCCCGAGGGGCTCACACGTAACGATCCAACGAACAGATTCCGGACAACATTCCCAAGTCGCTCTGATTCTTCCAGGGATGCAGTATCCTGCGAGATTTATCCCCGATTCCGAACGGAGGGTGACCGAAGGGGCACCGCGGGTGCCATTGCGGGACCGTTCCGGCGCACCCCGCGCACGGCCCCCGCCAGGCACAACCCCGCCGGCGCCGGGCGCGTTCCCGCGCGGACCCGCGCTCCCGCACCGGCGCACGCAGGTCCTCCGCACAAAAGATGCCAAATCGCTATCACCGCACCGCGCGCTCGGCACAGGCGGCTGGGAAGGTGACAGCCATGCACCTGACCAACAGCTCGCCCACCATCACCGCGCGTGATCGCCACCTGCTCCGGCACGCGGCACTCGCGGTCTGTTGCGCCGGACTGTTCGCCGCCCTCGCGGCCCTGGTGCAGACAGGCTGGGGCCCGCTCGCCCGGTTCGACCGCGAGCTCACCGGCGATCTGCACCGCTACGCGGCCGATCACACCGTGTGGACCGCCTCGGTGCAGATGTTCTCCGACATCGGCGGGACGATCACCATGCGCAGCGTCCTCGGCGCCGTCGCGCTCTGGCTCTGGCTGATCGGCGCCCGGACCCTGGCCGGCTGGGTGGCCGCCCAGACCCTGATCGGCTGGGGCGGCCAGTGGATGCTGAAGCTCTCCTTCGGCCGCCACCGTCCGGCCTTCTCCGACCCGGTCGCACACGCCGACGGTCCCGCCTTCCCCTCCGGGCACGCGATGGCCTCCGTGATCACCTGTGCGGTACTGGTCGGCCTGATCTGGCCCCGGGCCCGCCACGCCGGCCGGAGCACCGCCTGCACGACCGCCGCACTGACCGTCCTCGCGATCAGCGCCTCCCGGGTCTTCCTCGGGGTCCACTGGACCACCGACGTCCTGGCCGGCTGGCTCGCCGCCGGAATCGTCCTCGGCGCCGTCACCGTCATCGTCGAACTCGCCCGCCCCGGCGCCCTCGCCCGCGACTTCCGCCGGGTGGACTGGCGCACCCGCCCCCGCGTCCAACGGGTCCTCGTCTCCCCCGCCCGGCCGCCCCGCGACACCGACCCCTCGGGCGACCTCGCGGGCGACCTCGGGGACGACCTCCCGGACGCCCCCTCCGACGATGCCCCGGCCGCTGCCTCCGACCACCCCGTGGCCGGGCCCGCCGCCGACCCCGTCCCCGACCGGCCCGACGGCCTCCTGCGCTGAGCGCCTTCCACGCCGACGATCACCCCCGGCTGACAACCGCTCACCGGAACGCCGCGGGCCCCCTCGGTCGAAACCGAGGGGGCCCGCGTACTACGTCGTCCGCCGGAACCGGCGCTGTGCCCCAGGCAGGATTCGAACCTGCGACACCGGCTTTAGGAGAGCCGTGCTCTATCCCCTGAGCTACTGAGGCGGGGAAGACCGCTGACAGCCTAGCGGATCGTCGGGGAGGGTTGGGCGGGGACGGGCCCGGGCGGACGGGCCGACGGCGAGTCAGCGGGGCCGGGGGCGGCCCGGCCTGCGGAAGAGCCGCCGGTTAGCCTGGGAGGACGGGACTCGGCGGCCCTCGGCCCCGGGGCCGTCCGGCCGGTGGACAGAGGCGGGGGCGGCAGATGGTGGCGCGCGAGCGGTGGTACGAGAGATCCGTCCGCCGGGCGATACAGGTGGCCGGGCCGGCGACCTGGCTGGTCCCGACGCTGGTGATGCTGGTCGTCGGCGCCTACCGGCTGGGGACCCCCACCCTGTGGCGGGACGAGGTCGCGAGCTGGACGTCCGCCGTCCGACCGCTCAGTGAACTGCTGCGGATGCTGCAGCACGTCGACGCCAGCAACGGCACCTACTACGTCCTGCTGCACGGCTGGATCGCGCTGTTCGGCGACTCGGCGACGGCGCTGCGGCTGCCCTCGGTGCTGGCCATGGCGGGCGCCGCCGCGTTCACCTCGCTGACCGCCGCGCGGCTGTTCGGCGGCCGGGTCGCGGGCACCTGTGCCGGACTGCTCTTCGCGACCGTGCCACTGGTCTCCCGGTACGCGCAGGAGGCACGCTCCTACGCGCTGGTGACCTGCGCCGTCGCTGCCGCGACCTGGTTCCTGCTGCGCGCGCTGGACCGCTCGACGCCGTGGCGGTGGATCGCCTACGGCCTGGCGATGGCGGTGGCCGGCGCCGCGCACCTGGTCTCCCTGAGCGCCCTGGCCGGGCAGGCGGCGCTGGTCGCGCCCCAGCTCTGGGGGACCCGCGGTCCGGACCTGCGGCGGCTGCTCGTCCGCCTGGCGGTGGTGATCACCGCCCTGGTCGTGGCGGTGCTGCCGGTCGCCCTCCTCGGCCGTCAGCAGTCGGAGCGGCAACTGGGCTGGCTCGCCCGGCCGAGCGTGGACCAGCTGTGGCACTTCGGCGAGCCGCTGTTCGGCTCGGCCCGGGTGTTCCACGTCTTCCTGGTGCTGGCGGTGCTGGCCCTGGTGCTGCCCGGGCGGCGCGGTCCGGCGCTGCGGCTGCTGCTGCTTGCGGTGCTGCCGGTGCTGTCGGTCTGGGTGATCTCGCGCGGCTCCACCTCGTACTTCCTCGACCGGTACCTGCTGTTCACGGTCCCCGCCTGGGCGACACTGGCCGGCTGCGGGGTCGGTTCCGTGTACGCGGCGGTGACGGCCGCGGCCAAGCCCGGCCGGACCAGGCCCGAGCTGCGGGCGGCGGGGCTGGTGCTCGCGGTCGGCGTGGTGGCGGTGACCGGGGCGGCGGCGCTGCCCCGGCAGTCGCTGGTGCGCTACCCGGGATCGCACGCGCAGTCCAAGGAGCCGTACCAGGAGGTGGCCCGGCTGATAGCGGCCGGCTACCGGCCCGGGGACGGACTGGCCGTGCCGATCGGCGGCCAGGCCTGGTCGATGGTCGGCCCCGGTGTCTCCTACTACCTGCCGGAGGAGGTGCGGCCGTATCCCCTGTTCGTGGCGAGCGGAGCCGTCCCGGCCGGGGACCTCTTCCCGATACCGTGCCCGAAGCCCGCGGACTGCACCGGGGCCGGGACGCGCACCTGGCTGGTCGTGCTGGGCGACACCACCGATCCGCTCGCCGAGGTGCCCGACGGCGAGGCGGCCGCCCTGCGGGGCCGGTTCGGCCCGCCGCAGCAGGTGACGCCGCTGGGCGGAATGACGCTCGCACTGCTGGACGGGACCGGCGCCGGCCGCTGACCCCCACCCGGGACTCCGGCCTGCGGGACGCCGGCCCGCGGGGTCGCCGGCCCGCGGGGTCGCCGGCCCGCGTGGTGAGGCGTGGCCCGGATGCGGCGGGCCGGGGCCCGGGCGACCATGGAGCACGGCGACCAGGTCGGGAGGACCGTCCGTGAGCGAGCAGCCGAGCGAGCAGCCTCCCGAGCGGCGGACCCCGCCGCCGGAACGTCCGGCGGCCCGGCGTACGGACCGGTGGAAGCAGCGGTCGACGGCCCTGGCCGGTTCGGCCCGCGAGCTGCCCCAGCAGGTCCCGATGGTGGGCCGCGCCCTGCGCCAGCTGCTCCGGGTGAACCTGCTGGACTGTGCGACCCGGCTGGCCGCGCAGGCCTTCCTGAGCGCCCTGCCCGCGCTGTTCGTGGTCGCGGTGTTCACCCCCGCGGCCGTCCGGGACGGGCTGGTGAAATCGCTGCGCAAGGAGCTGGGGCTGCAGGGCTCGGCCGCGCAGTCCGTCCAGCAGCTGCTCGGAACCGCCCACCACGAGGACACCAGCTTCGGGGTGATCGGCGCGCTGGTGACCCTGCTCTCGGCGACGGCGCTGAGCCGGGCGATGCAGCGGGTCTGCGAGCGCTGCTGGGAGCTGCCCAAGTCGGGGACCAGGGTGGCGGCCTGGCGCTGGCTGGTCTGGCTGATGGTCTGGCTGGTCTGCCTGGTGTGCCAGACCCCGGTCCGGGACGGCTTCGGCCTGGGCGCCTGGCTCGGCGTCCCGCTGACCTTCCTGGGGGCGACGGCCCTCTGGTGGTGGACCCAGCACCTGCTGCTCGGCAACCGGGTGCGCTGGCTGCCGCTGCTGCCGGGGGCGGTGCTCTGCGGGGTGGCGGTGGTGGGGGTCGGGGTGGCCTCGCGGGTCTACCTGCCGAGCGCGATGAGCCGCAGCATCGGCCAGTTCGGCCCCTACGGCGTGGTGTTCACCTCGCTGTCCTGGCTGATCGTGGTGTTCACCGGGGTGACGCTGGCGATCGCGCTGGGCCGGGTGGTGGCCGAGGAGGAGGTCGTCGCCGAGTTCCTGGGCTCGCGCACCGAGCCGGGCCGGTGGGGCGGGAAGCGCGCCTGAGCGCGGTCCTGCCCCACCGGCCCGGACGCCGTGCCCGGGCCGGTGGACCTCAGAGGGCCCGGGTCAGCCGGGCCAGGATGGACGGCGGGGCGAGGTCGGACTTCAGCACGACGGGCACCTCGACCTTGTTGGCGCCCTCACCGGACCGCAGCACACCGACCTGGGTCCCGGCCGTCACCCGGTGCCCGACCTTCAGCGGGTCCAGCACCAGGGTGCCGGTGATGCCGGGGAAGCCGGCCACCGAGAGGTCCTGCGCGGCGACGACCGGGACGGAACCGCCGAGGCCGTCGTCGATCCGGCCGACCACGTCGCCCTGCTTGGCCAGGGTCTGACCGGTGAGCCCGTTCTGGGCCGCCTGGATCTGCTTGGCGCTGACGCTCTGCACCACCTTGAGGATGCTGGGCTCGGCGGCGGTCGCCGGCTGGCCCAGGGTGACGCCGAGGATCAGCCGCCGCACACCGGCGACGTCCTTGTACGCGGCCCACATCAGGCAGCCGCCGGCCGGGGTGCTGGAGCCGGTCTTGACGCCGATGATGCCGTTCTTGGGTGAGATCAGCGTGTTGGTGTTGGAGATCTTCTGGTTGTTGAAGGTGGTGTCCGGGGTCGACACGATCTGCCGGAAGATCTCGTCCTGCATCACCTGCTCGGCCAGCTTCAGCTGGTCCTTGGCCGTGCTCCTGGTCTCGGCGTTGAAGCCGGCCGGGTCGGTGTAGGTGGTGTTGGTCATGCCGAACCCGGCGGCGGTGTCGTTCATCTTCTTGACGAACGCCTCCTCCGATCCGGCGTCCCAGCGCGCCAGCAGCCGGGCCACATTGTTGGCGGAGGGCAGCATCAGCAGCTCCAGCGCCTGGTACTGGCTGAGCTGCTGCCCCTCGGTCAGGGTGACCCGGGACTCGTCGACGTTGCCGGACTCCTGGGCGGCCTGCTTGTCGACGGTGATCTTCGGACCGCCCTCGCCCTTCTTCAGCGGGTGCGCCTGAAGGATGAGGTAGGCGTTCATGACCTTGGTGACACTGGCGATCGAGGCCGGTGTCTCCGGGCCCGAGCTGCCCAGGCTGCCGACCCCGACCACCCCGGCGGCCGACTGGCCCTTGGCGGGCCAGGCCAGGTCGAGCGGGTCGCCGGCGAAGCCGAAGCCGCCGGCGGCGGTCATCCGCACCTTGGTGTCCGGCAGCGGGCGGAGCAGCTGGGCGGTGACCGCCGCGCCGAGGACGACGGCGAGGAAGATCGTCCAGATGGTGATCCGCTTGAGCGCGCGGCGCAGCGGCGAGACCGGCCGGCCGTTGAGCGTGGCCAGCACGTCCATCGCCTCGGAGGTGGACTCCGGGAAGGGCAGCGGCGCGGGTTCGGGCGCGGGCAGCGGCGCGGGTTCGGGCAGGGGCAGCGGTTCGGGTGCGGGCGGCGCGGGGGCCGGGGCGGGACGCGGCTCCGGAGCCGGACCAGGCTCGGGCTCGGGCACCGGGTCGGGCTCCGGGACCGGCTTCGGGGCGGGCGGCTTCGGGACGGTGCCCGCGGCGGCGGGGAGGCGCAGCATCCGGGTCCGTTCGGCGTCCTCCCGCTTCTCGAACTTCTCGGCCCGCGCGGCTGCGGTGGCGGGTTCCGCCGGTTCGGCCGCCGCCGTCACCGGGGACGCGGACGCCTGGGACGCGGACGCCGGCTGCCCGTCGGTGTCCGCGTCGCCCTCGGCGGGTTCCGCTTCGGCCTCAGCCTCAGCCTCGGCCTCGGTGCGACCGGTGGACCCGGCCGCCACCGTCGGCGACGTCCGAATGGCGAGACGGGGGTCGGCGCCGGTCGGGCGGTCCGGCGTGCCGGACCCGGCCCCGTCGACCTCCTCCGCCCGCTCGGCCGAACCGATCGCGGTGGCCCCGGACGGCCTGTTCGGCTCCTTCGGCAGGCGAAGTGCGGTGGTGGCGTCGTCGGACGGCATCCGCAGCGCCGTGGTCGCGTCGTCCGACGGCATCCGCAGCGCGGTGGTCGCCTGGTCCACGGGCATCCGCAGCGCGGTCGTCCGGGTGTCCGAATCCCGGACGCGCAGCTGCACCGTGGCGGGCTTGGCCGGCCGGCCCGATCCGCCCTCGACGGAGTCCGGGGCGCCCTCCGGGGCATCGCCCGAGTCGCCGGACGAGTCGCCCGACGGGGCATCGCCAGAGTCGCCGGACGGGGTGTCGCCGGACGGGGCACCGACGGCGTCCGCAGGCTCGGCGGCGGTGCCCGGCTCCGGCTCCACCGCCCCGTCCGCCACTCCGTCCGCCGCCCGGTCCACCGTCGGCGCGGCCGCCTCCTCGGCCGCGGCGGCCCCGGCCGGTTCGCCGTCCCGTTCCCGCGCCCGATCGCCGTCCCGCAGCACCCTGTCGGGGGACTCGCCCACGTAACCCAGCCTCCTCAACGCCCGGCGGGGCACCGGCCGACCCGATTTCGGGAAGCCGGTACCCCGCCCCGTGTACCTGTACAGTCTCCGCCACCGGCGACCGATCCAGTCGCCCACACCCCGCCCGACCGGCGGTTATTACCGTGGCACGGCCGCACCGCGGCCTGTTCAACGGTCAGACGCCGGTCCCGCCACGGGTGGTTCCCCCGGTCGATCGCAAGGTCACGATTCGGAGGCGTACTCGACAAGCCCGTGTGAGAGGCGTCACGCTGTTTCCCATCCACGCGGGGAGGCTTGGATGGGCAAGAGCCGCAGAACTGTTCCCGAGGAGCTCTTGCTGCTCGCTTTGGACCCGGCCACGGGCACCACGGCGCAGCCGCAGACCCTCGACCTCGGACTCGCCGGGGCACAGCTCGTCGAGCTGTCCCTGGCCGGACGGATCGTTCCTGAGGGTGACCGAATCGCCGTGGTGCTCCCACGGCCGACCGGTGACCCGACACTCGACCATGCGCTCGAGCTGCTGCGGCGACGCGGCAGCCCGGTCCGCGCCACGCACTGGATCGGCGGGCCCCGGCTGGGGCTGCGGCAGACCTACCTGGCACACCTGGAGCGCTGCGGCATGGTGACCGCCGTGCCCGGTCAGGTGTGCGGGGTGCTGCCCACGATCCGCTACCAGGCGTCGGACGACTGCACCAACGCCGCGATCAAGCAGCGACTGGACACCGCGATCCGCACCGGCGTGCCGCCGGACCCGCGGACGGCCGCGCTCGCCGCCCTGGCGCACTCGGTCGGTCTGGGCAAGCACCTCTACCCGGGCAACGAGGGCCGGTCCTCGCGGTCCCGGTTGCGCGATCTGATCCGCTACGACCCGCTGGGCGGGATGGTCGCGCACGCCGTGATGGACGTGCAGAACGGCTTGCCGAGCCAGCAGAACCGTTCCGCCCAGGCAACTGCGGCGCCGTCGGGCTCGGGAGGCCGGGCCGGTCAACGCTCGGCGGCCGGGCGCGGCAGCGGCGGCGGCCGGGTCGCGGCATCCCGTGTAGGCGTCCGCTGAGGCTCCCGCCGAGGCCGGACGCCCGCCGGGGACCGCACCGGGACCCGGGCCCGGACCCCCATCCGGGCCCCCGTCCGGGCCCCCTGCTCGGCCCGCGGTCCCGCGGGCACCCGAACCACCCCGTGCGCCGAGCGCGCACCAGCGCACACGGCAGCGCACGCCGAACCGCTCACGCCCCACAGGGGCGCCGAGCAACCGGCATCACCAGGCAGTGAGAAGGGGCGGTCGCCCGCGACGTAAGTCGCCGGG
>NZ_LGDO01000141.1:0-10555 GCF_001279805.1 Streptomyces sp. XY431 | reverse complement strand
CACCGCCCCCGACACCCCCGCCGCCGCAGCCCTCCTCCTCACCACCCACCTGGAAACGGAGCACGGCTCCTGACCCGCGTTTCCGTGGGTCAGGAGCCGTGCTCCGTCCGTCAGTAGGAGTCGGGGGCCGCGTGGGGCGGGTACTGCGGCGGCTGCGGCGCACCCGAGCGACGGCCGGCCACGGCCGCGGCGAGTGCCAGCAGGGCTTCGACCTGCGCGACCTGCGCGCGCAGCTCATGGGTGGCCGCCATCCCAGTGATCTTGGTCTGCGCCAGGATGTCGCTCGCGGCCTGGGCGTGTGTCTCATAGCTGGCCATACCGAACTCCGACGTGTTGGGTCGTGGGAACCGAGCTACGTCGACGGTAAGCCCGGGGCTCGGCACCGGCACCTCGCGAGCGAGCCGGTCCCGAGCCGAACCGAACCACCGGAACCGACCGGCGCCCCGGCTCCGGGCCCCGGTCCGCACCTGGTCCGTACACACCGGCCGGCACGAGGATCCGGGCGGGACGAAGTGAGGCGGACCACCTCTGGCGGACCGCCCCGGCAGGCCGGCGTCCGCATACGACAAAAACAGCCTCTGATCTGCGTTTCCGCAGATCAGAGGCTGTTTTTCTATCCTGTGGCTGGTGCAGGGTTCGAACCTGCGTAGCTTGCGCGACAGATTTACAGTCTGCTCCCTTTGGCCGCTCGGGCAACCAGCCAGGATGTTCGTCTTGCGGGGCTTGCCCCGTTCGACTGGGTAAACCTTACCCGATGCCGGGGGGTGGTTCGCCACCCGGTTCCCGGGGCCGGACGGGCGGGTGCGGCGTGGGCGTCCCGGGCGGGGGTGGGGGTCGGCTGGATAGGCTGGGACGGCGGACGCCCGGTGGGGCGGGCCGTGTCAGTGCAGCCAGAACATCAAGGAGACCAACACCCATGGCCGACTCCAGTTTCGACATCGTCTCGAAGGTCGAGTGGCAGGAGGTCGACAACGCGATCAACCAGACCTCCCGCGAGATCTCCACGCGCTTCGACTTCAAGAACGTCGGCGCCGAGATCAAGCGCTCGGGCGAGACGATCGAGATGAAGGCCAACGGCGAGGAGCGCGTCAAGGCGATCCTGGACGTGCTGCAGAGCAAGTTCATCAAGCGCGGCCTGTCGCTCAAGGCGCTGGACGCCAAGGAGCCGCAGCTGTCCGGCAAGGAGTACAAGATCTTCGCGGACGTGAAGGAGGGCATCTCCCAGGACGATGCCAAGAAGGTCGCGAAGATCATCCGGGACGAGGGCCCGAAGGGCGTCAAGGCGCAGGTCCAGGGCGACGAGCTCCGGGTGACCTCGAAGAGCCGTGACGACCTCCAGACCGTGCAGGCCCTGCTCAAGGGCAAGGACCTGGACTTCGCGCTCCAGTACGTGAACTACCGCTAGCCCCGGGCCGCCGCCGGTGCGGCGACCGGTCGAGGGCGTGGTGACGAGGACAGCCTCGCCGCCGCGCCCTCGTCGCGTTCCGGGGTCGGCGCGTTCCGGGGTCGGCGCGACTGGTGAGGCGGGAGGTGTTTGATATGTGATATGTTACAGCGGTGATTATTCGGGGGAAAGATCACAGGAGTGTCGAGGCATCTGCTCCACTCCTGGAAGCGGGCCGGCTGTTCGCCGGCTTCGAAGGCTCGTGGTGGATCGCGGGCGGATGGGCCGTCGACCTTGAAGTGGGGCGGGTCCGACGCACCCACACGGACGTCGACGTACTGGTGCTGGCCCGGGAGTCCGAGCTGCTCGCCCGTCACTTCGCGGACCGTCCGCTCACCGTGACCGACCAGCAGGACGGCGCGCGGCGCCCCTGGATCCCGGGGGAACCGCCGGAGCCCGGCCGCGAGACCCTGTCCCTGGACGCCAGGGGAACCGCCGGACCGGTCGAGATCCTGTTCGGCGCCGCTGACGGCGCGGACTGGGTGTTCCACCGCGGCCGCCGCACCCGCCGTCCACTGGAGGCGCTCACCCGCACCTCGCCCGGCGGACTGCCGTACCTCTCGCCCGAGGTCGTCCTCCTGTTCAAGGCCCGTGACGGGCGCCCCAAGGACGACGCGGACTTCGCCGACCTCGCCCCACTGCTCACCGAGGAGCAGCGGACCTGGCTCGCGCCGCGCCTCGCCCCGCCGGGCGCACCCGCGCACCCGTGGTCGGCCCGGCTCGCCGCGCACTGACGCCCCACCGGCCGCCCAAAGCCGCCCACGGCCGCTCACAGCCGCCCGCAATACCTCGCCGAATTCACCGGCCTTGATTTCTTGACATTCTCACGACATGCCCCAGGGATTCCCTCGGGCATTCCCCAGGCATGCCCGCAGAACGCCACCGGGACGCCCGAAGGAATACTTCCGAAAGAAACTTCCAGAGGATCCGGAAAGCCATTGCCCCCACCCGTGCAATGTCATACGGTACTCACGTCCCGGCCGGTCGCCCGACCGGTCGGGAGGACTGTAAGAAAGGGGATGGAAATGGCGACGACCCTGCTCGAGGCCGCTCCGGCGACCGAGGTCGAGAACGAGCTGGACCTGACGATCGAGCTGCTCCCGGAGCTGCCGTCGATCGACGTCAACATGGGCCGCTACTGCTCCTGCGAGTGCTGGTAGTCCATGTCCGGGCGGCCCGCCCCCACCGTTCCGTCCGAAATGAGGTCCGTACGGCCATGAATACAGCGGTGCCCGAACTCGGGACCGGTATCGGGTACCGGGAACCGATTCACGAGATCGCCACCGACCCGAGTCTGGTCGAATGGGTAGAGGTCATATCCGAGCATTACATGGGGACGACCGGAAAACGGGAATCCCTTGATTCCCTGACGGCGCGGATCCCGGGAATTCCGATCGTCCCGCACGGCATCGAGATGTCCATCGGGTCAGTCGGGGACGACGCCCGGTGGGACGCATATCTGGAAGAGCTCGCCGCAGTGGTCGAGGGCTTCGACGCCCCCTGGTTCAGCGACCACCTCTGCTTCACCCGCACCTCGACGGCCGAACTCGGTACCCTGCTGCCGCTGCCCCGCACCCGGGAGAGCGCCCGGCACGTCGCCCGCCGCGCCCGGCGGGCCGTGGAGCGGGTCGGCCGGCCGTTCCTGCTGGAGAACATCGCCTACCACTTCAGCTGGGGCGACGAGCTCACCGAGGCCCAGTTCGTGACGGAGATCGTCGAGGCCTCGGGCTGCCACCTGCTGCTCGACCTCACCAACCTCAGCTACAACGCGCGCAATCACGGCTTCGACGCCCTCGACTTCATCCGGGAGATCCCGTACGAGCGGGTCGTCCAGGTCCATCTGGCGGGCGGGGTCGAGGAGGAGGGCACCTATTTCGACACCCACTCCATGCCGGTGCCGGAGCCGGTCTGGGAGCTGCTGGACGACCTGCTGGAGTTCCACCGGGTGCCCGCCGTGATGCTCGAACGGGACCAGCGGCTCGACCGGACCGAGGAGATCGCCGCCGACCTGCGCCGGGCGACGGACCTGCGGCGACGGCCCGCCGACCCGCGCCGGACGACCGCCCCGAGCCGGACGACCGCCCCGAGCCGGAAGGGCTGACCGGTGGACACCCGCATCGGATTCGAGCTCATCTCCCTGCTGATGGCCTCCCGGCAGGAGCGCGAGCGCTACCAGGACGACCCCGACGGCTACCTCACCGCGCGCGGGCTCACCCCCGACGAGGCCCGGAGCTTCCGGACCGGCGTCGCACCCGACCGGATCGCCGTCTCCGCGCGGATCTCCGCCCGCAAGCGGTACTCGCGGGCGAGGACGCCGTACCCGACCCTGACCCGGATCGTGGAGACGCTCGGGACGCACACGGACCGGGCCAAGCTCGACATCCCGTTCGGCCTCGCCGACCCGGAGCGCTTCCGCGAGGAACTGCGGACCGCCGCCCCCGGCCTCGGCGACGCGTGCGGACAGTGCCTCCCCGAAGCCGCCCGGCACGACGAGGACCGCGGCCGGCTGCTGGCGCAGGCCCGCCTCGCCCAGGCCCTGGACGGACCGGCCCACCGGCGGGCCGAACCGCTCCCCGGCCCCGCGGCGGCCGGGGCCGGCGCGACGTCGCCCGGCCCCGGCGTCCACCACCTGGCCGGCCACGCGATGCTGTGCTCCTACGCCAGCGACCTGCCGGCCCTCATCGCCGCGACCGCGCCCGCGCCCCCAGCGGCGACCGCACCCCCGGTCGCGACCGCACCGCCGACCGCGACCGCGAGCGCCTCCGGCGAGTCCGCCGCGTTCACCTGCCGCCCGACCCCCAGCCACCTGCTACTGGTGCGGACCGGCCGCTCCGACATCGCCACCGTGCGCCTCGCCGCCGGCGCCCACGCGGCGGTCGCCCGGCTCCAGGCCGGGACACCCGCCTCCGTCGTACTCGCCGAGTACGGCCCGGCCGCGGCCCGGCTGATCGCCGAGCTCGTCCGCATCAACGTCCTCCTCCCCGCCGAGAGCTGACATGCGCATCTGTTTCGTCGTGAAATTCCCGCCCACCCAGGGCGGAGTCGCCGTCCGGGCGGCGCTGCTGGCCCGGGCACTCGTCCGCCGGGGCCACGAGGTGCACGTGGTGACCAACGCCTTCGAGGTCGCCGACACGTACCGGATCGCCGGAGCGGCCTCGGCGACCTCCGTCACCGTCGTACCGCTCACCCCTCCGACGACCGCGATGCGCCACATCCCGCAGACCGACGCGACCGTCTCCCGGCTCGCCGGCGCCGCCGCCCGGGTGATCCGCGCGCACGACTGCGAGGTGGTCTACTCCAACTACCTGGAGCCCTGCGGGGTCGCCGCCCACCTGGCCTCGCTGTGGACCGGGGTGCCGCACGTCCTGCGCTCCGCCGGGACCGACCGCAACCGGCTGATGAACCACGGGGACCTCCAGACCACCTACAAGGAGGCCCTGCTCGGGGCCACCGCGATCGTCGCCGCCCCCGGCCCGCTGCCGGGCCTCGGCGTGGACCGCTCCCGCTTCACCGGCGCCGTCCAGCCCGTCGTCCCCACCGAGCTGTTCCACCCCGGCGCGGCCCCGCTCGACCTGGCCGCCCTGGCGGCCGGGGCCGCGGCCGGCGGCGCCGATCTGCCCGACCCCGCGCGGCTCGGCGACGGCACCCCGGTGATCGGGTACTACGGGAAGGCCAACGCCAGGACCGGGCTGCGCCACCTGGTCGAGGCGATGGCCCTGATGAGCGGCCCCCGGCCGTACGTCGCCGCCCTGGTCGGCGGCAGCGTCCCGGCCGAACTCCGCGCCCGGATCGACGCCCTGGGCCTGACCGACCGGTTCTGGCTGCTGCCCTTCGTCCCGGTCGAGCGCGTCCCCGGCTACCTCCGGGCCTGCACCGCCGTCGCGCTCCTCGAACACGACTTCCCGATCCGCCAGCACATCCCCACCAAGCTCCGCGAGTGCTTCGCCACCGGCACCGCCGCGATCGCCACCCGCGAACTGATCCGCAAGGAGAGCACCGGCGACCGGGCCGAGCACCGGCGCAACCTCTACGTCGTGCCGGACCCCACCGACCACGCCGGCCTGGCCGACCTGCTCGGCCGGGTCTGCGCCGACCCGGCCGAGGCCGCCCGGGTGGGCGCCGCGGGCCGGGACCTCCTCGACGGCGAGACCGACCTCGACGCCTGGGCCGACCGGTACGCCGGGATCTTCCAGGACGCCGCCCGGCGCGGCGGGCGGTCCACCGACCCCGCCGCCGACGGGCCGGCGCCGGAGGAGCTCAGGCTGCTGCTGCCCCTGACCGCCGAACTCCTCGGCGACGGGTTCGACGAGGAGTTCACCCGCTTCGAGCAGGAGGAGCGCACCCGCTCCGCCGCCCTTCGGCACCCGTCCGCCCCCCTTCGGCACCCGTCCGCCGCCCGCGCGCTGGTCGGGACGGCGGCCGCCTTCGCCCGCCACGTCCAGGAGCACGGGCCCGCCCTGCGCCCCGGCGTACCGGCCGTGCTGTGGCGGATCCAGGCCGCCGCCGCCTGGCTGGGCCTCGACCTCGGCCACCACCTGGGCACCCCCTACCTGCCGCCCCCGGCCCCGCGGGACGGCGGCGCACCGGCGCCCGGCCCGGTCCGGAGCGGCCAGCTGCGCCTGCTCCGGCTCGACGCCGCCGAACTGGCCGCGGCCGTCTCCGTCGAGGGCCTGCCCCGGGTACGGGAGGCCGTCGACACCTGGCTCGCGGCACCCGGCGGCACACCGGACGGCGAGGACGGCGTGTGCCTGCTCCTGCAGCGGCTGCCCAACCTGGAGACCCGGGTCTACCGGATCGGCCGCGCCGTCGAGAGCTGCCTCCGGCTGGCCGACGGGAGCGCCGACGCCGCGACCCTCGCGGACCGCCTCGGCGCCCGGCCCGAGGCCGTCGCCCGGCTCCTCGCCGAACTGGCCGACCGCGGGCTGGTCCAGCCGGACGCCGCGCCCTCCCCCGTACCGCCGGCCGACCCGGACGTGCTGCTGTGACGGTCCCGGCCGGCCGGGGCGGCTGGGCCCGGCGCCTGCTCGGCCACTGCCTGCGCCACCCCGGCCGGCTCGCCCTCGCCTGCGGCTCCTCGGCCGCGGGCGTGGCCGTCATGGTCACGGTGCCGCAGTTGCAGCGGATCACGCTCGACGAGGCGGTGCTCGCCGACCGCAGGCCGCTGCTGCCGCTGGTCCTCCTGCTGACGGCGCTGGCGTTCGCCGTCTACGTGCTCTCCTACCAGCGCCGCAAGCACTCGTCCCGGCTCGCCCTCGCCGTGCAGCACGACCTCCGCACCGAGCTGTTCGACGCGCTCTCCCGGCTGGACGGCGCCGGCCACGACCGGCTGCGCAGCGGCCAGACGGTCTCCCGGGCCGACAGCGACACCGCCCTGGTGCAGGGGTTCCTGACCATGGCCCCCACCCAGCTCGGCAACCTGCTGATGGCGGCCGGCGCGCTCGTCGGGATGGCCTCCCTGTCGCCGCTGCTCACCGCGGTGACCGCGCTGGCCTTCCCGCCGCTGTGGTTCACCGCCGCCCGGGCCCGGCGCCGGCTGTTCCCCGCCGACCGGAAGGTCCAGCAGCTGACCGGCGAGGTGGCCGAGGTGGTGGACCACGCCGTCGCGGCCGTCCGGGTGGTCAAGGGGTTCGGCCAGGAGCGGCGGGAGCTGGGCCGGCTGGACGCGGCGGCGCACCGGCTGTTCCTGGCCCGTCGGCACGCGATCCGGCTGACGGCGCGTTACGACCCCTGGCTGCGCGCCCTGCCCGTGCTCGGCCAGCTGGGCACGCTGGCGGTCGGCGGCCGGCTGGTGATGGACGGCCGGCTGTCGCTCGGCGCCTTCCTCGCCTTCACCGGCTACCTCGCCCTGCTGGTCGGTCCGGTGCGGATGATGGCGGGCCTGCTGAACACGGTCCAGCAGGCGAGGGCCGGCGCCGGGCGGGTCTTCGAGGTGATCGACACCCGCCCGGGGGTCGTGGAGGCCGCGGACGCCGTGGAGCTGCCCCGCTCCGCGGCGCCGGCCGTGGAGTTCGACCGGGTCCGCTTCGGCTACCGCGCGGGCGAACCGGTCCTGGACGGACTCGCCCTGACGGTGCCGGCGGGCAGCACCGTGGCCGTGGTCGGGCTGCCGGGCTCCGGCAAGTCGACGCTGGCCGCGCTGCTGACCCGGTTCTACGACGCCGACGACGGGGCGGTGCGGGTCGGCGGCGAGGACGTCCGCGCGCTGACCCTGCGCTCACTGCGCGCGGGCGTCGGCGTCGTCCCCGAGGACAGCTTCCTGTTCGCCGACACGATCCACGCCAACATCGCCTACGGGCGGCCGGAGGCGACCGAGGAGCAGGTGGCCGCCGCGGCCCGGGCCGCCGGGGCGCACGCCTTCGTCACCGCCCTGCCGGACGGCTACCGCACCCGTCTCGACGAGGGCGGCCTGCCGCTGTCCGGCGGCCAGCGGCAGCGCCTGGTGCTGGCCCGGGCGCTGCTCGACGACCCTCCGGTGCTGGTCCTCGACGACGCCACCTCCGCCGTGGACGCCCGGACCGAGGCCGGGATCCACACCACCCTGCGCAGCGTCCTGGCCGGACGCACCGGTCTGCTCCTCGCCCGCCGCCCGTCCACCCTGGCCCTCGCCGACCGGATCGCGGTGCTGGACGGCGGACGCCTGGCGGACTTCGGCACCGAGGCCGAACTGCGCGCCCACAGCCCGCTGTTCCGCCGGCTGTTCGACGAGGCCGGACCGGACGACGCCCGGCGGGCCGCCCCCGCACCCGGCGC
Organism: Streptomyces sp. XY431; assembly: GCF_001279805.1. NCBI lineage: Bacteria > Bacillati > Actinomycetota > Actinomycetes > Kitasatosporales > Streptomycetaceae > Streptomyces > Streptomyces sp. XY431. The sequence continues at coordinate 2,361 of NZ_LGDO01000141.1, read as the reverse complement.
GCCGGACCGGACGGCCGGACCCGAGGTGCTCGAACTGCCCGCCGCCGACCGGGACCTCACCCTCGGCCGACTGCTCCGGCCGCTGCGCCGGCCGCTGCTGCTCGCACTGCTGCTGGTCGCCGCCGACACCGCCGGGGTCCTGCTGACCCCCTTCCTGGTCCGGACCGGCATCGACTCCGGGGTGAGCCGGGACCGGCCGGAGGTGCTCACCGCCGTCGCCGTCCTGGGCGCCCTGGCGGTGCTGCTCGGGGCGGGGATCCAGTCGGTGTCGATCCGCACCACGGCCGGCACCGCCGAACTGCTGCTCCACCGGCTGCGGACCACCGCCTTCGGCCATCTGCAGCGCCTCGGGCTGGCCTTCTACGAACGCGAGGGCGCGGGCCGGCTGCTGGCCCGGATGACCACGGACGTGGACGCGTTCGCCGGGTTCCTGCGGGACGGCCTGGTCCAGGCCCTGATCGGCGGCCTGACCCTGATCGGGACCGTGGCCGTCCTGCTCGCGCTCGACCCGGCGGCCGGCCTCCCGGCGTGCGCGATGCTGCCGCTGATGGCGCTGGCGACCGTGCTGTACCGGCGGGCCTCCTCGCGCGCGTACGGCACGGCCCGGAAGCGGGCCGGCGCCGTCACCTCCGACCTGCGGGAGAACCTGGCGGGGATGCGGGTGACCCAGGCGTTCCGCCGGGAGGACGAGCGGCGCGCGCGGTTCGCCGAACGCAGCGACGGCTACCGGCGCAGCCGGGGCCGGGCGCAGCGGGCGCTGGCGCTCTTCTGGCCGTTCGGGCAGTTGCTCGCCGGGCTGTCCGCCGCGCTCGTGCTGCTGGTCGGCGGTGAGCGGGTGCGGGAGGGCTCGATGTCGGCCGGCGCGCTGCTGGCCTGCCTGCTCTACCTCGACCTGCTCTTCGCTCCGGTCCAGCAGTTGGTCCAGGCGCTGGACGGCTACCAGCAGGCGGCGGTCGGCCTGCGCGGGCTCCGGGAGCTGGCCGCCGAGCCGACCGCGCCGACGCCGGCCGCCCGCCCGGTGCCGCTGCCGGCCCGGTCGCCGGGGGAACTCGTCCTCGACCGGGTGGAGTTCGGGTACGGCCCCGACCGGCCGCCGGTGCTCCGCGGACTGTCGCTGACGATCCGCGCCGGGGAGACCGTGGCGCTGGTCGGCGCCAGCGGGGCGGGCAAGTCGACGCTGGCGAAGCTGGTCTCGCGCTTCTACGACGTGACCGGCGGCGCCGTCCGGCTGGACGGGACGGACATCCGCGACCTCGATGTCACCGAGTACCGGCAGCGGGTGGCGATCGTGCCCCAGGAGAACAGCCTGCTTCCCGGCACCGTCCGGGAGGTGATCGCCTACGGGCGCCCCTGGGCCGGTGAGGCCGAGATCGAGGCCGCGGCCCGCGCGGTCGGCGCCCACGCGATGATCGCCGGCCTCCCGGACGGGTACGACCACCGCCTCGCCGAGGGCGGCCGCGACCTGTCGGCCGGACAGCGGCAACTGCTCGCACTGGCCCGGGCGGTGCTGACCGCTCCGGCGGTCCTCGTCCTGGACGAGGCGACCGGCGCCCTCGACCCCGAGACCGAGGCGGCCGTCCTCGCCGCAGCCGGACGGCCCACCACCCTGGTGATCGCCCACCGGCCGTCGACGGCGGCCCGGGCCGATCGCGTGGTGCTGCTGGAGGACGGTCGGGCCGTGGCGGTGGGCAGCCACGAGGAACTCCTCGCTGCCGGCGGCGCCTACGCGGGCTGGCACCGCTCCTGACCCCGGTCGGCGGTGGAGGACCCCGGGCAACCGGACGGCCCGGGCAGCAGACGGCCCCGGTCGGGAGCCCTGGGCGGGCTTCCGGCCGGGGCCGTCGTCAGCGGGGTGCCGTCAGCGGGGACGCAGTCGGCGTCAGCGGGTGGCAGCGGCGGCGGCCGCCGCGTCGCCGAGGGCCTTGGCCTGGGACTTGAGGGCGGCCAGCTGGTCCGTCAGCGAGGCCGGCGGGGCCGGGGTGGTCGGCGGGGGTGTCACGACCGGGGGTGCGACGGTCGGCGGCGGGGTGGGGAGGGTCGGCGGCGTCGGGAGCTGGCCGAGCAGGCCCTGGAGGGTGCTCTCCAACGAGGCGAGGAGCTGCTGGACCACACCGAGGTCGACTCCGCCGAGCAGGGCGGGGACCGCCGAGAGCAGGCCGCCGACGAGGTCGAGGACACCGCCGAGGGCGGAGGTCGGGTCGGGGGCGGCGGCCGGGAGCGCGGGGGCGTCCGGCAGGCCCGGAACCGTCGGGGCGGCGGGAGTCGCCGGGAGCCCCGGCGCCGCGGGGAGAGCGGGCAGGCCCGGCAGTGCGGAGAGACCGGGCAGTGCGGGGAGACCCGCCGACGACGTCGGGGCGACGG
>NZ_LGDO01000140.1:0-72376 GCF_001279805.1 Streptomyces sp. XY431 | reverse complement strand
GGCGGGGGAGGATCGGCGGGGCGGTCGGCCGGTCCCTCCGCCCCCCCGGCCGCCCGCCCCCGGGGGGAAAGGCCCTGCCGCGGGAATTTTTGGCGATCCCTTTCCCCCCCGGGCCGGGGGGCCCGGGGGGGGGACCGCCCCGCCCCCCCCCCCCGCCGATCCTCCCCCGCCATCACGCCCCACCCCCGAGGCGCGCCGCACGGCGGGCGCCCTCGACCTGCCCCGGCCCGACCTGCCTCACCGGTCCGACCTACCCTGCCGGCCCTACTGGCCCGAACCACGGGCGGCCGGACTCCGCACTTTGCAGAGCCGCACGCTCGGAAAGCGTGTTGGGGGCAACCCCTCACGAGTTCGAATCTCGTATCCTCCGCCGGCAGAAGGCCCGGACCGCTCAGCGGTCCGGGCCTTCGTCGTTCCACGACCCCGGCTCCGGCGTCCCGGTCGCCGTGGCCGCCCGGTGACGTCAGCCAGTCGAGCGGGCACCGGCACGAGCCCGGTGGCGGTTCTCAGAATCCCGGCGGACGGCGGAACCCGCCGATCACCTCCGCGAGGCACTGCACGAACCGGACCGCGGTGCGGTCGTGCAGGTAGGGCGCGATGACCTGGATGCCGACGGGAAGCCCGTCCCGGGTCGCCCCGACAGGTGCCACCGCCGCAGGCAGATGGTTGAGCGACGACGGTGCCATCCACGTGAGCATCTCGCGATACGGCCGGTCGGCGCCGTTGACCCGCAGAGTTCGGACCGACCAGCCGGGGTCGGGTCGGTGGTCGTGGGGGAAGGCGGCTGTGGGGCTCACCGGGCAGATCAGCACGTCGACGTCGCGGAAGAACTCGGCCCAGCGGCGGCGGGAGTGCTGCCGGCGTTCGTCGAGGTCGTGCCAGTCACGGAAGCGGAGCGTCAGGTCCGACGCGAACCCGCCGCCGGCCCCTTCCGCCATGGCGGCCTCCACCAGCCCGGCATACGACTCGTCCGGCTCGACCAGCCCGCTCTGTGCCATCAGCAACGGTTGGTAGAGGGCCATCGTCTCTTCGAGCCCGACCGGCCCCTCGCCCTCGACCACGACGGCGCCCTCGGCCCGCACCGCCTCCAGCGTGGCCTGCATGATCGCGGTCAGCTCGCTGTCGACGGGGCAGAACGGGTCGTCGAGCCATGCCGCGACCCGGAAGTCCCGCAGGGCGCTCGACCCGGCGGGGGGCAGCTCCAGCCGCCATCCCGGGGCGCGGTCGTGGTCCGCCCCTGCGAGGACGTCCAGGCCCAGGTCGAGGTCGTCGGCGTGCCGGCCGAGCGGGCCGAGTACCGCCATGTCGAAGTCCGCCAGCGTCCCGGGAGCATGTCCCGAGACGCTCCCGTACCTCGGCACGATCCCGAAGGAGGGGCGCAGCCCGTAGACGCCGCAGAAGTGGGCGGGCACCCTGATCGAGCCCGCCGTGTCGCCGCCGAGCTCCAGGCCCGTCAGCCCTGCGGCGAGTGCCGCGGCGGACCCGCCGGACGAACCGCCGGGTCCGCGGGTCGGGTCCCACGGATTGTTGGTGGTCCCGTGGACCTCGTTGTAGGTCTGCCAGTCCCGGGCGTCGGGCGGCATGTTGGACTTGCCGAAGACGACCGCTCCCGCGTCCTTGAGCCGTGCGACCGACTCGGCGTCGCTCGTCGAGACGTGATGTCCCCAGCGGGTCGACCCTCCGGTGGTCCGCATGCCCGCAACCTCGAGACTGTCCTTGATCGTCACTGGGACGCCGTGCAGGCGGCCGAGCGGCTCGCCGCGGGAGACCGCGCGGTCGGCCGCCAGTGCCGCGGCCCTCGCACCCTCCTCGTCCCGGGCGACGACGGCGTTCACCTTCGGATCGAGCCGCTCCACCCGGGCGAGGAAGTGGTCGAGCAGCTCGACGCTCGACACCTCCTTCGCCGCGACCGCGGCAGCGAGCTGACCTGCGGAGCGGAATGCCAGATCGGTCATGCAATTCTCCAGGGGAGGCCAGACCCGCGGCGGTCACATCGCTGCGGCCGACGCAAAATCCCAGTTCAGGGCGGGTCTAAGCCGACCCTAGCGGACGCAGGGGACCATGTCGGGGTGTGTCCTTTCTCACTTTCGACAGCGGATTCGTCCGGCGCCCGAGCAACGACCGGAGGCCGACGGGCTCGGGAAACGGTCACGAGAAACGGTCACGAGAGGGGGCGCGTCGGTCAGCCGGTGCATGGCCGGATGGCCGGCGCCCTGCTGGCCCGCGCCGGGAAGGTCACCTTCCCGCTGCCCGGCGGCGACGCCTTCTGCACGCGGTACATCGACCGGCACCTGGCCGCGATGGCAGCTGCCGGGGCCGAGGTGGAGGTGGACCGGGGCCGGGTACGGGCCCGCTTCACCGGCAAGCGGCTGCCGTTCGTCACCGACGCCGAGACCCGAGCCTGGGGCCCGAGCCTCGGGGCAACGGTCACCGCGATGCTCCTGGCCGCCCGCACCCCCGGCACCTCGGCGATCCTCAACCCCAGCGTCGAACCCGAGGTCACCCACACCGCCGCCCTGCTCTCGCAGGCCGGCGTCGGCATCGAGTGGCGGGGCAGGAACGCCCTGAACGTCACCGGCACCGACCGCGTCCAGGGCGGGGTGTTCACCGTTCCTCCGGACCGGCTGGAGGCCGCGACGCTGGCCCTGGCCGCCGCCATCACCGGCGGCACCGTGCACCTGGACGGCTTCCCCGCCGCCGCCTTCCCGGACGGCCTGGTGTCGGTGTTCGCCGACGCCGGCATCCGGCTCGACCCGGTGGACGGCGGGACCACCGTCAGCACCCCGGCCGGACCGCGGGCGGTGCAGACGGCCACCGGCCCGCACCCCGGCTTCCCGACCGACGTCCAGCCCCAGCTGACCGCCTTCCTCACCCAGGCCGAGGGCGCCTCCCGGATCGAGGAGCGGATCTACACCCGGCGCGACACCCACCTGCCCGCCCTCACCGCGTTCGGCGCCACCGTCAACGCGAGCGGCTCCGTGATCACCGTCCGGGGCCGGTCCCCGCTCGCCGCCGCCGACGTGGCCGGGGAGGACATCCGGGCGGCAACCACCCTCGTGATCGCCGCCCTGGCCGCCGAGGGCACCTCTACGATCCGAGGGATGTACCACCTGCGGCGCGGATACGGCAGCCTGCTGCCGAAGTTGGCCGCGCTCGGTGCCGACCTGACGATCAACCAGGAGCAGTCGTGACCCTCACCGTGCCGTGGAGCCCGAACGCACTCGCCGACCTGCGCGAGTGCCTGGACCTGATGACCGCCGACGGCACTGTCCCCGGTGGCGTCATCGCCCACGGCACCTTCGACGCCGAGCCCGGATTCCTGGCCTCCGGCATCGTCGCCCCCGAGTGCGGCGATGCCCGGCCGGGGCCGGACACCGTGTACGACGTGGCGTCGCTGACGAAGGTGCTCGCCACCTGGCCGCTGGTCGGCACCTCCCTCAACGAGTCCTTCACCCTGGACACCCCGGTCCGCGAGCTGCTGCCCGACGTCCCGGCCGAGGCACCCGGCGGCCGGGTCACGGCCCGCCAGATCCTCTCCCACACCTCCGGCCTGCGCGCCGACACCCGCCTCGACCGGTACCGGGGCCGCACCGAGCCGCTGGCCGAACTGATCTGCGGCGAAGACCTGATCGCCGAGCCCGGAGCCGGCCACCGCTACATCAACCGCGGTTTCATCCTCCTCGGCCTGGTCCTCGCCCACACCCGGGGCCACCGCCTGGACGAGCTGGCGGCCGACCTGTGGCAGAGCCTCGGAATGACCGCCACCGCCTACGGTCCCCTCACCCGCTCCGCGCGGGTCGCGCCGACCGAGCAGCGGCTGCCGGGCAGCCCCCGCCTCTGGGGCCTGCCGCACGACGACAACGCCGCCCTGCTCGGCGGCGTCGCCGGCCACGCCGGGGTGTTCACCACCCCGGCCGACCTCGCCACCTTCGCCACCGCGCTGCTGTCCTCGCACGCGAACGGAGGGGACCTGGGCCGCTGGCTGGCCGACAGCCTCCAGCCGCTCACCGGGATCGAACCCGGCCTCGACCGGGGCCTGGCGTGGATCCTCGCCGACGAAGGCCGGGTGGCCTACCACCACGGCTTCACCGGCACCAGCCTCTACCTCGCCCCGGCCACCGGCCGCTACCTGGCCATCTGCACCAACGCCGTCTACCACCACCAGGACAACCGCACCCGCCTGGCCCCGCTGCGAGCCCTCGCCCTGAAGGCGATGACCGACGAACCGTAGGAGGCCCCGTGCCCCACCTCACGCTCGCTTCCCTCACCACCCTGCGGCTCGGCGGCCCGGCCGACGACGTCCTGCAGGTCGCCGATCCCGACGACTGGTTCGAACTGGTCCGTACGGTCGGCGACCGGCAGGAGGACGCGCCGCTCACCCTCGGCCACGGCAGCAACGTCATCGCTTCCGACACCGGCCACGAGGGCACCATCGCCGTGATGAACACCCGGGGCATCACCGTGAAGCGGGTGGACGACGACACGGTGGCCGCGACCGTCCAGGCCGGCCACCCGCTCGCCGACCTGGTCCAGTGGGCCGCAGCCGAATGCCTCGCCGGGATCGAGTGCCTGGCCGGAATACCCGGCACCGTCGGCGCCGCCCCCGTCCAGAACGCCGGCGCCTACGGCCAGCAGGTCTCCGACACTCTCGACCACCTCACCGCATGGGACTGGGACATGGGCCGGCTGCGGACCCTGCCCGCCCAGGCATGTCGCCTCCGCCACCGCGACAGCCGCTTCAAGCACGACCCCGGCCGCTGGACCATCCTCACCGTCACCTTCCGCCTGACCCGTTCCCCGGCCGCACCCATCTCCTACCAGCCGCTCGCCGAGGAACTCGGCGTCCAGCCCGGGGCCAGGCCGCCGGTCAATGAGGTCACCGCCGCCGTCCTCGCCAACCGGCACCGCCGCGGCCTCCTCCTCGACCCCCACGGCCCCGACACCCGCCAGGCCGGCTCCGTGTTCCTCAACCCGCTCGTCACCGCCACCCAGGCCGCCCGCTGGTCGGCAGCGGGCTGCCCCGTCCACACCGACAGCGACGGCCGGCTGCGGGCCAGCGCCGGATGGCTCCTCGAACACGTCGGCTACCGACCTGGCCAGAAAATCACCGAGGGCGTCCGATGCTCGGAACGCCGCACCCTCACCCTCACCGCCCACAACGGGGCAACCGCCAACGGCTTCGCCCAGGCCCTCGCCGACCTCGTCCGGCAGGTCGAGCGATCCACCGGCATCAGGCTCCACCCCGAGCCAGTGCGGGTCGGCACCTGGCCATAGGGCCCGCCCTATGGTCTCAGTGCTGGGTCTCGTTCACGCCCGCCCAGCCGCTCGTGCTGCGGCAACGACGCGTCTCATCCGCAGTCGCAACGCCCCGGTTCGGAGCATCCTGGTTGCCGGCATCCGCGGCCTTGGCCATCTGCCGGACGAGCCGTCCCGCACTCGCTCGGCGACATCCTCGAGTCGGCACCTTGTCGCGGCGTGATGACCGGGGACAACGCCCGGCAGCGGCCCTCCGCGCTCAGGTGGATCTTGGGTGCGACCGCCTCGGGACCGTCCGAGGGCCTCGCCGGCCGCCCGGCCGACCGACCGGACTCGCCCGGCAGACTGCCGAGTTGCTCGCCCGGGAGACCGGGTGGGACGCCCGGACGGTGCCGCTCCGACCGGAACTCGTCGTCGAGGTCGCCTTCGACGGCCTCCAGCGCTGCCCCCCGCCACCCCGCCGGGCCGAACCTGCGACTCGCCCGGGTGGTGCACCACCGGCCGGAACAGAGCACCGCCGGGGCCGACCCGGTGGCCTTCGCAAGGGAGTTGGCCACCACCGAAGATGTGGGCCGTCCATGCGGCCGGGTCCGCCGACCCGTCCGGCGAAGTACTGCGGGCTGAAACGCACTGCACCGCCATGGGGGTTCACACACAGGGGCCGAATCAGCCATTCTCGATCCGGCCACCGTACCCCTCCGTGAACGGACGAGTGATGGCTAGGTTGACCGTGACAACGAGAGGCGGCCGCCGGGCAGTCGGCGCCGCCCTGGCGAAAGGTGTCCGACACATGCAGGTGAGCGTCGACCGGGACCGCTGCTGCAGCTCCGGCATGTGCGTGACGAACGCCCCCGCGGTCTTCGACCAGGACGACCGGGACAGTCTTGTGAGACTCCGTCAGACCGTCCTACTGCCTGAGCAGTTCGACGACGTCAGACTCGCCGCCGAGCTCTGCCCGGGCCGGGCGATCACCGTCACCGAGGACGGGCCCGCGCGGACCGGGGCCTGACGGACCCCCGCCGCCGGCCCCGCCGGGAGCCTCCCTGCCCCCGAACCCGACGAGAACACCCGCGACGTGAGGAGACCCCCGCCTTGACCACCGCACCCACCGCACCCACCACCCCAGTCCTCCCGCTGCCGGCCCCGCACTCCGGCGGCTGCCCGTTCGGCCCGCCGCCCGCGTACCCCGAGGCCGCCGCCATCGGGCCGGTGACCAGGGCGAAGCTGCCCGACGGCGACCTCTGCTGGCTGGTCACCGGCTTCGCCGAGGTCCGCACCGTGCTGTCCGACCGCCGGTTCAGTGCCGACATCCGCCACCCGTCCTTCCCGCTGCTGGTCGCCGGCGCCCGCGAGCTGATCACCGACAATCCGGACTTCCTGCGGCTCGACGATCCCGAGCACGCCCGCCAGCGCCGCATGCTCACCGGGGATTTCCTGGTCAAGCGGGTGGAGTCGCTGCGCCCGGAGATCCAGCGGATCGTGGACGGGGCACTGGACCGGATGACCGCGGGCCGGACCACGGCCGACCTGGTCACCGACTTCGCGCTGCCGGTGCCCTCGCTGGTGATCTGCCTGCTGCTCGGCGTGCCGTACGAGGACCACGACCGCTTCCAGAGCCTGAGCCGCACGATGCTCAGCCGGGAGAGCACCGTGGAGGAGCTCCGGGAGGCCCAGGAGGGGGTCCTGGAGTACCTGCGCGACCTGACGGCCCGCAAGCGCGCACAGCCGGAGGACGACGTCCTCAGCCGACTCGCGGCGCGGGACGACCTGACCCCGGAGGACGCCGCCGCCATGGGCGTGCTGCTGCTGGTCGCCGGGCACGAGACGACCGCGAACATGATCGCGCTGTCGACCGCCCTGCTGCTGGAGCACCCCGAGCAGATCCCCGGCCTGGCCGATCCGGCCACCCTGCCGGGCGCGGTCGACGAGCTGTTGCGGCTGCTGACCATCGTGCACACCGGCCTGCCCCGGGTGGCGCTGGAGGACGTGGAGCTGGGCGGCGTCACCGTCCGGGCCGGGGAGGGCGTGATGGCGATGCTCTCCACCGCCAACCGGGACGAGGCGGTGTTCGGCGGCGCCGGCCATCGGGCGACGGACGAGCTGGACCTGTACCGGGACGCCCGACGGCACGTGGCGTTCGGCTTCGGCGTGCACCAGTGCCTGGGCCAGCCGCTGGCCCGCGCCGAACTCCAGATCGCTCTGGAGACGCTGTTCCGCCGGCTGCCGGGGCTGCGGCCGGCCGGCGAGCGCGAGTTCCGTACCGAGTCGTTCATCTACGGGATGCGGTCACTGCCCGTCACCTGGTGAGCGGTGCCCGACGGAGGACTCTTCGTCCGCGGGACACGGATCTTCTCCAGTACCGGCCCGAACCGCGTGCAACCCGCCCGCTGCCCCGGCGTGACGACCGGGGACAGCGGGCGGCTCCGTTCCCGCACTTTGCAAAGTCCCGCACACTTTGCAAAGTGCGGGACTTTGCAAAGTGTGCGGCTTTGCAAAATGCCGGAAACAGCCGCCCCGACGACGCCGAGCCCCCGCCCCGTTACAGCTTGACAGCAAGTGTCACAATGTAACGCGCGCGGGGCCGGCAGGCCCGGCGGTGACCGATTCCAGCAGCTCGGAGCACGTCATGCACCCCTTCCTCGACCATCCGGGGCCGCTCGCCTTCGCGCACCGGGGTGGTGACCTCGGGCGGCCGGAGAACTCGCTGGCCGCGTTCGAGGCCGCCGTCGCGCTCGGGTACCGGTACCTGGAGACGGACGTCCACGCCACCGCCGACGGCGTCCTGGTGGCGTTCCACGACAGCCGGCTCGACCGGGTCACCGACCGCACCGGGGTGCTGGCCGAGCTGCCGTGGCGCACCGTGCGGGAGGCCAGGATCGGCGGAACCGAGCCGGTGCCGCTGCTGGAGGACCTGCTCGACGCCTTCCCCGAGGCCCGCTTCAACATCGACGTCAAGGCGGCGCCCGCCGTCGGCCCGCTGGTCGAGGCGGTGCGCCGGACCGACGCCTGGGACCGGGTCTGCGTCGGCGGCTTCTCCGACGCCCGGCTCGCCGCCGTACGGGCCGCCGCCGGGCCCCGGCTGGCCACCTCGCTCGGCCCGCGCGAGGTGGCGCGGCTGCGGCTGCGCTCGCTGGCCGGGCCGCTCGGGCGCGGCGGCGGGGCGCCGTGGGCCGGGACCTGCGCCCAGGTGCCCGAGCGGCACAAGGGCGTCCGGGTGGTCGACCGGGCCTTCGTCCAGGCCGCGCACCGCCTGGGCCTGCAGGTTCACGTCTGGACTGTGGACGACGCCACACGGATCCGGGCTCTCCTCGACCTGGGTGTGGATGGCATCATGGCCGATCGCATCGACGTCCTGCGCGATGTCCTCCGCGAGCGCGGATGCTGGCCCCACGGCGGCAACGGCTCCAGCACGGTGATAGGAACCGCCCCATGAGCACCGCGACCGACCTGCCGGAGCATCCGGCGACCGCCACCGACGACGGCCGCGCGCTGCGCCGCATGCAGTTCGGCTGGTACATCAACGACTGGGCCAACGCGGCCTTTTCCGCCACCGTCCTCACGGTGTTCCTCGGGCCGTACCTGACCTCCATCGCCAAGGAGGCGGCCGACGCCCAGGGCAATGTGCACCCGCTGGGCCTGTCGATCCGGGCGGGCTCGTTCTTCCCGTACACGGTGTCGTTCTCGGTGCTGCTGTCGGTCGGCGCGATGCTGCTGCTGGGGACGGTCGCGGACCGCACCGGGCGGCACAAGGAGCTGATGTGCGGCGCCGCGTACGTCGGCTCGGCCGCGACGATGGGCATGTTCTTCCTCGGCGGCGACCGCTACCTGCTCGGCGGCGGCCTGCTGGTGGTCGCGAACATCGCGTACGCGGTGTCGGTCGCGCTCTCCTACGCCTACCTCCCCGGCCTGGCCTCGCCCGACGAGCGGGACGCGGTGTCCTCCAAGGGCTGGGCCTACGGCTACGCGGGCGGCGGCCTGCTGCTGATCGCGAACCTGGCGCTGTTCCAGGGCCACGACGCGTTCGGGCTGTCCTCCGGCACCGCCGTGCGGATCTGCCTGGCCTCGGCCGGGCTGTGGTGGGCGATCTTCACCCTGGTGCCGCTGCTCCGCCTGCCCTCGCGGGCCGGGGTGCTCCCGGGGCGGCCCGGAGTGCCTTCGGCGCGTGACGGGGGCGCCGGGGACGGCAAGGACGCCGAGCCGGCCGCCGGGAGCCTGCGCGAACTCGGCCGCACCCTGCGCGGCATGCGCCGCTACCCGCTGACGCTGCTCTACCTGGGCGCCTTCCTCTGCTACAACGACGGCATCCAGACCGTCGTCTCGCAGGCCTCGCTGTACGGCAGCGAGGAACTGGGCATGGACCAGACCTCGCTGGTCGTCGCCGTACTGCTGGTGCAGATAGTGGCGATCGGCGGCGCGCTGCTGCTCGGCCGGATCGCGCACCGCTTCGGCGCCAAGAGCACCATCCTCGGCTCGCTGGTCGGCTGGGTGGTGACGCTCGCGCTCGGCTACTTCATGCCGGCCCACCAGCCCGCCTGGTTCTACGCCCTGGCCTGCATGATCGGCCTGGTGCTCGGCGGCAGCCAGGCGCTGTCCCGCTCGCTGTTCTCGCACATGATCCCGGCCGGCCGGGAGGCCGAGTACTTCAGCGTCTACAAGGTCAGTGACCGCGGCACCAGTTGGATGGGCCCGCTGGTCTTCGGCCTGGCCTACCAGATCACCGGCAGCTACCGCTCGGCGATCATCTCGCTGCTGGTGTTCTTCGTGATCGGCTTCGCCGTACTGCTGCGGGTCCCCGTCCGACGCGCGATCGAGGCGGTCGGCAACCCGGTGCCCGAGCGCCTCTGACCGCACCGGGAGCGAACGGAACAGAACCGCACGGAACGGGGCGGGGGCCCTTGCAGCCCCCGCCCCGTTCCGTTGACCCCGTTGTGCCGCACGCCGCGTGGCGGCCGGTCAGGCGGTCGGCTTCCAGCCGAGGGCCGGGGCCAGGTGGGCGGCGATGTCGGTGAGGATCTGGACGTAGTCCTCGTGGCCGAAGGTGAACGGGAGCGCGAAGACCACCTCGTCCACCTCGCGGAAGCCCGCGTGGGCGGACAGCTGCTCGGCGATCGCGGCGGAGGGGCCGACCAGGTCCCGGGCGAACATGGTGCGCGCCGGGCCCTGCGGGGTGGCGGTCCGCGGCGTGCGGGCCCGGACGTAGTCCTCGTAGCGCGCCCGCTGCTCCGGGGTGGCGCTGTCGGTGGGGATCACCACCAGCCCCTGCGAGACCCGGGCCCCGGCGCCCAGCGGGTGGTGGGCGCGGAAGGCCGCGATCTGCGAGCGCTGGATCTCGGCGAAGTCCTCCGACTCCTCGGCCCGCACCACGTTGCTGGTGAGCAGCGAGAGCCCCTGCTCCCCGGCCCAGCGGGCGGATCGCAGGCTCCCCCCGCCGTACCAGAGGCGGTCGGCCAGGCCGGGCGAGACCGGCTGGACCCGGTCGGAGTAGACCTCGATGCCCTCGACGCCGCTGAAGTCGGTGGCGGGCTCGCCGCGCAGGAAGCCCAGCAGCCGGCGGACCCGCTCGTAGCCGAAGTCCTCGGCCTCGGCGGTGTCCGGGTACAGCGCGCCGGACACCCGGTCCCAGTGGCCGGGACGGCCGACGCTGACGCCCGGGTTGAGCCGGCCGCCGGACAGCAGGTCGGTGGTGGCGAGGTCCTCCGCCAGGCGCAGCGGGTTCTCCCAGCCGACCGGGACGACCGCCGTACCCAGTTCGATCCGGCGGGTGCGCTGGGTGGCGGCCGCGAGCACCGCGACCGGCGAGGAGATGCCGTACTGGAGGTGGCGGTGGCGCACCCAGGCGCTGTCGAAGCCCAGTTGCTCGCCGAGTTCGATGAGCCGCAGGGTCTGCTCGTGCCCCTGGGCCGGGTCGGCGGGGTCGAACAGTCCGATGGTCAGGAATCCCAGCCTGCGCAGGGGCCTCGCGTGCGACGGCACCGGTGTCCTCTTTCCTCGGCGCCCCCGGGCGCCGACGGTGACCGGCCGGGCGGCGTGCCGTCCACCGTCACACACCGGCCGGGGGTGCTCAAGGGCCGCCGGGGATTCGTCATCGGGCGCAACATCCCTGTCACGCCGCCGTTCTCGAACCACCGGGGGCCGTCCCGGGGTGGTCCCGGAACGGCCCCTGGCGGTAGGCCCGGTCAGCCGCGGGCGAGCAGCTCCAGGGTGTCGATGACCCGGTTGGAGAAGCCCCACTCGTTGTCGTACCAGGCGACGACCTTGACGTGCCGGCCGTCGACCCGGGTGAGCGCGGCGTCGAAGATCGAGGACGCGGCCTCGCCGGTGATGTCGCCGGAGACCAGCGGCTCGTCCGCGTAGTCGAGGATGCCCTTGAGCGGGCCGTCGGCGGCGGCGCGGTAGGCGGCGAGCACCTCGTCGAGGGTGACCTCGCGCTCGACCGTGGTGTTCAGCTCGACGATCGAGCCGACCGGGACCGGCACCCGGATCGAGTCGCCCGAGAGCTTGCCGTCGAGCTGCGGCAGGACCAGGCCAATCGCCTTGGCGGCGCCGGTGGTGGTCGGCACGATGTTGACGCCGGCGGCGCGGGCCCGGCGCAGGTCTCGGTGCGGCCCGTCCTGGAGGTTCTGCTCCTGGGTGTAGGCGTGCACCGTGGTCATGAAGCCGTGCTCGATACCGGCCAGCTCGTCCAGCACGGCGGCCAGCGGGGCCAGCGCGTTGGTGGTGCAGGAGGCGTTGGAGACGATCACGTGCGCGGCCGGGTCGTAGTCCGCGGTGTTCACGCCGTAGGCCAGGGTGACGTCCGCGCCGTCGGACGGGGCGCTGACCAGGACCCGGGCGGCGCCGGCCTTCAGGTGGGCGCGGGCGGCGTCCGCCGAGGTGAACCGGCCGGTGGCCTCCAGGACGAGGTCGACGCCGAGCTCGGCCCACGGCAGGGCCTCGGGGTCGCGCTCGGCGAGCACCTTGATCCGGCGGCCGTCGACGACCAGCTCGTCCCCCTCGACGGCGACCGGGTGGCGGAAGCGGCCGAGCGCGCTGTCGAAGCGGAGCAGGTGGGCGAGCGAGTCGATGGGGGCGAGGTCGTTGACCGCGACCACCTCCAGCTCGCTGCCGCGCTCCACCAGGGCGCGCAGGCTGTTGCGGCCGATGCGGCCGAACCCGTTGATGGCGATGCGGGTCATGGAGGGCTCCCTCTGCGGTTCCGGGCGGTGCCGGGGTGCTCCGGGGTGGTGGCCCGGGGCGTTCCGTCGTGTGCTGACACCTCCATGATCCGGACTCCGCCGCAGGCCGGACAGGGGCTGGATCGACACGGTCCGCAAGGATCCCGCCAGACTCCTCGCCAACGGTCGCAAGGATCCCGCCACCGCTCTCTCGGCGCCCGCTCAGCCCTCGGCGCGGGCCGCGAAGGTGTGCCGGTACTCGGTGGGCGAGGTGCCGAGGACCCGGTGGAAGTGCAGCCGCAGGTTCGCCCCGGTGCCGAGCCCGACCCGGTCGGCGATCTGCTCCACCCCCAGGTCCGTGCGCTCCAGCAGCTCCCGCGCGAGGTCCACCCGGGCCCGCAGCACCCACTGCATGGGCGTGTAGCCGGTGTCCTCCACGAACCGCCGTGAGAAGGTCCGCGCCGAGACCCGCGCGTGCCGGGCCAGGCCCTCCAGCGTGAGCGGCTCGGCCAGGTGCGCCAGCGCCCACTCCCGGGTGCCGGCGAAGAGGTCGCCGAGCGGCTCGGGCACGCTGCGCGGCACGTACTGGGCCTGGCCGCCGCTGCGGTAGGGCGCGGCCACCAGCCGCCGCGCGACATGGTTCGACAGGCCCACCCCGTGGTCGCGCCGCACCAGGTGCAGGCACAGGTCGATGCCGGAGGCCGCGCCGGCCGAGGTGAGCACCGCGCCCTCGTCGACGAACAGCACGTTCTCGTCGACCCGGATCCGCGGATGGCGTTCCGCCAGGACCTTGGCGTAGTGCCAGTGGGTGGTCGCCCGTCTGCCGTCGAGCAGCCCGGTGGCGGCCAGGGCGAAGGCCCCGGTCGAGATGGCCGCCAGCCGGGCTCCCCTGGCGTGGGCGGCGACCAGTGCCTCGACGACGGCGGCCGGCGGCGCGGTGGTCGCCGGATCGCGGTAGCCGGGGACGAACACGGTGTCCGCGTGCTCCACCGCCTCCAGGCCCTCGGCCACGTGGTACGACAGGCCGTCGCCGCCGGCCACCAGGCCCGGTGCCGGACCGCAGACCCGGACCGTGTAGGGCATGCTCGGCCGGCTGGAGAACACCTGCGCGGGAATGCCCACGTCCAGCGGCTTCGCCCCCTCCAGTACGAGCACGGCGACCCGGTGCTTCCCTCGGCCCATCGGGCCGCCTCCACTCCCCCGCGGCCGACCCGGGCGCCGCGGCACGCCCCGGCCGGCACGGTACCGACCGCAAGCATCCTGCCATCAGCCGGGGCCTGCCGCGCCGGTCCGGTCAGGGCGCGGCGGGAGCCGGACGGGCGGTGCGGGGCAGCAGGGCCGGGACGGCCTCGCTCTTCACCAGCCAGGCCACGCCGAAGGCGAACACCGACACCGCCTCGCCGAGGTAGGGCAGGGTCAGCGGCCAGTCCCGGGCCAGGTGCAGCACCCCGGCCACGGCGACCGTCAGCACGCCGGCCACGATCACCCAGCCGCAGACCAGGTACACCCAGTCACGCGCCGGACGGCGGCGGCCGGCCGCCGGGGAGTCCGCGAACAGCCGCAGGCAGAAGTACCCGAGCACCCCGAACAGGCCGGCGGCGAAGGCCAGATGGAGCATTCCCACGGTGGTCTGGACACCGCTGGGGTGCGGCACCAGGGCGGACGGCGGCTCGGTGGGGAACAGGGCCACCCCGATCGCCAGCACCCCGGCCACCGAGCTCAGCCGGTCCTCCCGGCGGTCGTGGCGGTAGCAGATGAGGAAGACGCCGACGGCGCACAGGCCGCCGACGAAGACGTTGCGCATATGGGTGTAGTAGGACGCGCTCATCGAGTCGAGCAGCGCGATCCGGGCGGAGGTGAGGCTGTTGCCGAGCGGCAGGGCGATCGGCAGCAGGAACCCGAGGACACCGACGCCGAGGCGCAGGCGCCGCACGGTCCGGACGTCCTGGGCCCTGGGGTCGGGATCCGCGAGGGTCCTGGCTTCGGGGGTCCTGGCTCCGGGAGTCCGGGATTCGGGGGTCCGGGATTCGGCAGGGGGGTGGGCGGACATGACGAGGCCTCCTTCGACATGCTGAGGCTGTCTGCACCGCGGCCGGGACGGCGGCCGCGGCAAGGTGATACCCGCCCGCCACCGTCCGGGAACCCCCTTCCGGCCTGCTGTTCTGACACACCGTCACGATCTTGACGGGGTGGCGGCGTCAGCCGACCGGCCGGAGCAGTTCCTCGATGCCCTGCGCCCGGCGCAGCGGTACGAACCGCACCGCACCCGCCGCATCCACGGTGAAGCCGTGCACCGCCGGCTCGGGCAGGCTGTTGTACTGGAAGTGGGTCGTCGCGTAGTAGGCGCCGGTGTCGAGCAGCGCGACCAGGTCGCCGGGCTCCAGCAGCGGCAGCGGGCGGCCGACCGCGACCAGGTCCCCGGCGAAGCAGCACGGCCCGGCGACGTCCTGCGGCACCGGCGCGCCGTCCTTCTGCGCGCCGGAGGGGTGGTGCGCGGTGATCCGCAGCGGCCAGGCGTCCGGCATGAACACCGTGCGGGTCGCGACCTGGGCCCCGGCGTGGGTGAGGGCGATCCGCCGGCCGCCGGAGGTCTTGGTGTACTCGACGTACGCGGCGGTGAACCCGTTCTTCGCCAGCAGCGAGCGGCCGAACTCGGTGGCCAGCCGGTAGCCGCCACCGAACAGCTCCGGCACCCGGGCCCGCAGCAGTTCGGCGTACCCGGCGAAGGTGGGCGCGGTGGTGTCGTCGGCGAAGTTGACGGGCAGCCCGCCGCCGAGGTCGATGCCCACCACCTGGCGGCGCCCCAGTTCGCCGTTCACCCGCTCGGCGAACGCGACGGCCCGGGCGACACCCTCGGCCATGAGGTCGAGCGGGCAGCCCTGGGAGCCGACGTGCACATGGACCCAGCTCAGCCAGGGGCGTTCGCGGAACGCCTCCAGCAGCCGCTTCTCGTTGCCTTCGTCGGCCAGCCCGATCCCGAACTTGGAGGTCGCGGTGGCGGTGCTCATCGCCCCGATCGTGCCGCCGCCGATCTGCGGATTGACCCGGACGCCGATCCGGGAGGCGGAGGCGCCCGCCCGCAGGATGTCGTCGGCGCGTTCCAGCTCCTGCCAGTTGTCGATGTTGACGGCGACCCCCGACCCCAGTGCCGCGGTCAGCTCCCGCCGGGTCTTGGCGGGCGAGTCGAGGACGATCCGGTCCGGCGCGAAGCCCGCCGCCAGTGCCTGGGCGAACTCGCCGGGGCTGGCCACCTCGCAGCCCATGCCCAGCTCGCGCAGCCGGGCCAGCAGCGGGACCAGGCAGTTCGCCTTGGCGGCGAAGGTGTGCAGCACGTCGAGCGAGGCCGGGAAGGCCGCCCGCAGCTCGGCGACGCTCGCCGCCACGCCGTCGAGGTCCACGAAGGCGGCGAGCAGCGCGTCCTCGGGATCGAGCAGCCGGTGCCGCACGGCCTCCCGCAGCACACGTTCACGACGGTCGGCGAACCGGTCGTCGACAGGGTGAGGAAACGTCATGACCCGGTACTCCCCCGGCTCGTCGGGTGGTCGGGCGTCCAGTCTGCCCCAGGCGTTGCAGTCCGGTGACACGGAAGGCCCGATTCCGTCGATTGTTCGCACTACGTTCGATCGTGCACAGCGCCGCACGGCCACCCAGCACACCGCTCAGGAGACCCCCCATTGTCCCGCAAGGCCACCCACCGCCCGACCACCGTCCGCACGCTGGCGGGAGCGATCCTGACGGTCGCCCTGATCGTGCCCGTGGCGACGGCCTGCGGCCCCGACTCCGACGCGTCCGCCACCTCGGCCGCCACGACAGCTGCCGCCGTGCCCACGGCGACCGCGCCGACGACACCGGTCGCCACCGCACCGAGCACACCGGCCGCCACGACCACCGCGACCAAGCCCGCCACCGCGACACCGACGGGCACGCCCACGGCCACGCCCACCGCCACGCCCACGGTGACCGCACCCACGACGGCCACCACGGCCAAGCCGAAGTCCCCGGGCAAGAGCTTCCCCCTGGCGGACGGCATCAGCACCGCCGAGGTCCAGCCCACCGGGAACCAGAACTACACCGCCAGGATCGTCGCCCGCGGCTCCGTCCTGGCCACCCTGGAGACCAAGGACGCCGACGCCGGTCTGGACGCCAACGACATGTTCGTGGTGCTCTCCGTCGACGGCACGGTCCACTCCTGGACGGGCGGCGCCCACCAGGGCCCGGGCACCTTCAAGCTCGCCGGCGGCTGGACGGCCAAGGTCACCAAGGTCGGCGAACTCCACTACCGGGCGCAGATCCTCGGCCTCGACAACGCTGTGAACGACACCCTGGACGCCGACCAGCACGACATCGGCGCCGTCGCCAACGGCTCGTACATCGTGCTCACCGCGGGCGGCCGGATCAGCGCCCACATGTGAGACCGGCCGAGACCGACCGGGACCGACGCCGCGGGCGCGAACACCGGACGGACGCTACCTGGCAGTACCGGGGGCCGGGGCACCGCCGGCCGGGGCCGGGCGGGACGCGGCGAGCCGCGTGCCGGCGCGCTCGGCGTCGATCCAGGAGCGCAGGGCGCCGACCCGGGTGTAGACGCCGGCATATCCGGCCTGACCGCAGCCCCGGCCCCAGGAACTGATGCCGACGAGAACGCCGGAGAGGACGAGCGGGCCGCCGCTGTCGCCCCGGCAGGCGTCCTTGCCGCCGGCGTCCTCCCCGGCGCAGAGCATGCGGTCGGTGATGACCGTGGCGCCGTACTCGGTACGGCACTTGGCCCGGCTGATGAGGGGCACCGGGACGACACGGGCGGCGGCGACGAGCGGGCCGTCCGAGGTCGTCGCACCCCAGCCGGAGACCCGGGCGGTACCGGTGGACGGGTCGTTGCCGTTGGCCGCGAGCGGGACGGTGGCGATGCCGGCACCGAGCGGCAGCGCCTTGGTGAGGCGCAGCAGGGCGAGGTCGTAGTCGATCGTCGAGGCGTTGTAGGAGCCGTGCGGAACGACCTCCGCGACGCCGACCAGCACTCCTCCGGAGGCATGGATCAGGGTGCCGGCCCGGACCCGGAGTTCGGTCGGGGCGGCGCCGGCGACGCAGTGGGCGGAGGTGAGGATCCAGGTGGCACCGATGACGGTGCCGCCGCAGACGTGGGTCGGCCTTCCGATCGAGACCAGGTAGGGGGCCTGCCCCGGGGGCAGCACCGTGCCCCCGACGACGGCGTTCGCCGGGGCCGCGGCGGTCAGTGCCGCCGCGGCGGCGAGGAGGGTCGCCACGAGGACGACGACGGTGTTCCTGAGCCGGGTTCGCACGGTCGGTACTCCCTGTCCGTTGCCGATGTTCCTCCGTTCGCAAGCAGCAAGACTAGTGACGACGCATCAGGTCTGTCCGGTCAATAGGGAGAGTCTGATTGTCGGTCCGCCCGGGCGAGGTCGACGAACAGCGCCGCGGACCAGCCGAAGCCGGAGGTGGCCCGGGCCGCCCGGGTGCCGGTGCGGGGGTTCCAGTACTCGTAGAGGCCGCCGCCCTCGCGGACCATGGCGAGGGTCCGTTGGCGCAGCTCCTCGGCGGTGTCCGGGAATCCGGAGCGGTGCAGGCCCTCGATCAGCAGGTAGTTGATATTGAGCCAGACCGGGCCGCGCCACATCGCCTCCGGGTCGAAGGCCGGGTCGTCGAAGGCCACGGTGGGGACGGGCCGTTCGCCCCAGTAGGCGGGTGAGCGCAGGGTGCGTTCCAGGGTGGCGGCGATCCCGGCGGGCAGTCGGCCGGTGAACAGGGGCATCAGGTCGAGCGCGGTGCGGACGGGCACGGGGGCGCCGGCCGCCAGGGTGGTGAAGCGGGTGCCGTCCCAGCGGCGGGCGACCAGGAGGTCGGTGTGGGCGGCGGCGCGCGAGCGCCAGTCGGCGGCCTCGGCGGTCCGGCCGAGGGCATCGGCGATGTCGGCCAGCCGGTCGGCCTCCAGGACCAGGTAGGAGTTGAGGTCGGGGGGTTCGGCGCGGGGGCCGTAGTCCCAGACCGGGCTGTCGTCGAGGCCGGACGAGTAGGGGTGCAGGTATTCGGGCAGGCCGTCGCCGTCCGGGTCGGAGGCGGCGAACCACCACCGGTGGGCGCGGACCAGCCGGGGGTAGGCGGCGGCGAGGAAGGGCAGGTCGGGGTCGGTTTCGTGGACCTTCCAGACGGCCCAGGCGGCCAGCGGCGGTTTGGTGACCGGCACCGGTTCGGGGGTGGGCCGGGCGCCGTTGGCGGTGCCGACGTGCTCGGCGAGCCGGGCGTGGTCGGCGCGGGGCAGGTCGGTGGTGTCGGCGAGCACGCCGTTTTCGTGCACCACGTCCGGGAGTCGGCCGTCGGGCAGCTGGTGGTCGAGGAAGAGCAGGATCTGGTCCCGGGCGAGCGCCGGATCGGCGTGCCGCAGGGCGACGGCGTGGAAGAGCGCGTCCCAGTTCCACACGCCCACGTAGCCGTACTTGGACGGGACGAGGCCCTCGCGGCCGGCGATCGGCAGCAGGTTGACGGCCAGCGTCCACCAGGCCGTCCGGGCGGCCGCGGCGAGGTCGGGGCGGACGGCCGGCATCCGGGCGAACCACGCCGCCCAGCGGGCCTCGGCAGCGGCGCGCACGGCGGGGGCCGACCACTCCCCCGGCGGCCCGTGCAGGACGTGGCAGCCGTCGAGCGCGAGCGCCCGTTCCGTGCCGTCCGGCAGCCGCCAGGAGGCGTGCACGCCGTGCCCGGCGAGCACCAGGGTGGCGGGGTCGGCGAACAACAGCGTTGCCCCGCCCGCGAATTCGACCGCCGCGGGGGTCGCGGAGCGGACAGGCAGCGGGTGCCCGTCCGCATCGCGCAGCACCAGCCCGGTGAGTTCGACGGTGTCGGCGAGCCGGGTCTCGTACTCGGCCCGGGCCACCCGCAGCCCGTCCGGGCCGGCGGTGACCAGCAGCCGGGAGCCGCGTTCGGTGAACGGCCGCTCGTCCAGGTCGAGTTCGACGGCGCAGGTGGGGGCGGTGGACATCAGCGGCCTCCCAGGCCCGAGGAGGCCATGCTGTTGAGGATCTTGCGCTGCCCGATCAGGAAGGCGATCAGCATCGGCACCACGGTCATCGCGGAGAGCGCCGCGGTGAGCCCGTAGTCGACGCCGCCGCGGCCGGAGTTGAAGGAGTCGAGCAGCAGCGGGACGGTGAACAGCTCCGAGGTGTTGAGGAACACCAGCGGGAAGAAGTAGCTGTTCCAGCTGGCCAGGAAGACGATGATGCCCAGCGTCCACAGGCCGGGCCGGATGTTGGGCAGCACGATCCGCCAGAAGATGGTCCAGCGGCCGGCGCCGTCGATCCGGGCCGCCTCCTCCAGTTCGACCGGGACGGCCCGGATGAACTGCCGGAGCAGGAACACGGCGAACGGGTTGGCGATCGCCGGCAGGATCAACGCCAGGTGCGAGTCGATCAGTTGGAGCTTGGCCAGCATGATGTACAGCGGCACGATGGTCACCTGGGCCGGCACCATCTGGGTGGCCAGGAACAGTCCGAACAGCGGCCCGGAGCCCCGGAACGGGATCCGGGCGAAGGCGTAGGCGGCCATCGCGCCGGTGAACAGGGTGGCGGCGACGGTGATCGCCGCGATGTACATGCTGTTCCAGTACGCGCGCCCGATCGGCACCTCGTTCAGCACGTCGGGGTAGTTCTGCGCGCGCCAGGGCGTGGGCAGCCAGGACAGCGGCTCGTTGATCATCTGGCTGACGCCCTTGAAGGAGGTCAGGACCATCCAGACGAAGGGGAAGAGCATCAGCAGGCCGCCGAGGACGAGCCCGGTGTGCAGGAGGAGCTGCCGGGGGGCGGTGGAGTGGCGGACGGTGGTCATGGCGGCGCCTCAGGACTCGTAGTGGACGAAGCGCTTCTGCGCCTGGAACTGGACCGCCGTGACGATCAGGGTCAGCAGCAGCAGGAGCAGGGCGGCGGCGCTCGACAGTCCGAAGTGGAACTCCCGGAAGCCCTGTTGGTAGACCTTGTAGACGATGGTCTGGGCGCCCTCGTTGTGGTCCGGGTTGACCAGGACGTAGACGAGGTCGAAGGCCTGGAACGAGCTGATCACCGACACCACCACGGTGAAGAAGACGGTGGGCGACAGCAGCGGCAGGGTGACCGAGCGCAGGGTCTGCCAGGGGCCGGCTCCGTCGATCCGGGCGGCCTCCAGCAGATTGGTCGGGACGGTGGCCAGCCCGGCCAGGAAGATCACCACATTGAGGCCGAGCGAGGACCAGACGGTCACCACCGAGACCGCGACCACCACCCAGTCGGGGTCGGCCAGCCAGTCGGGCAGGGTGATCCCGAGGATGTCGTGGACGGTCCCGTTGAGGATGCCGTCGGCGCCGCCCCCGAGGATCATCTGCCAGATCACCGACACCGCGACCGAACTGGTCACCACGGGGAGGAAGTAGACGACACGGTAGGCGGTCCGCCCGCGCACCCCGTGCAGGGCGAGGGCGATCAGCAGCGCCAGGGCGAGGCCGCCGGGCACGGTGATCAGCCCGATCTTGAGGGTGTTCCACACCGCCCGGCCGAACTCCGGATCGGTCAGCTGGGTGCGGAAGTTGTCCAGTCCGACCCAGGTCGCGTCGCCGAGGCCGTCCCAGCGCATGAAGGAGAGGACCACGGCGAAGCCGAGCGGGCCGACCAGGAAGACCAGCAGGCCCAGCAGTTGGGGGCCGAGGAAGACCAGGGCCCACCGCCGGTCGCGGCGGCGCCAGAGCGGCTCGCGGCCGCCGCGCGCGGTGGGGGCGCTGCCCGCCGGGCCGGCGGCGGGACGCTCCCGCCGCCGGGCCGCGGCCTGGGTGGGGGCGCTCACCCCTTGTTGCCCTTCATGCCGTCGACCAGGGTCTGGAGCTGGGTCATGCCCTCGTCGAAGCCGGTCTTGCCCTCCCAGATCTTCATCAGCTGGTCGTTGATGGCCTTGGTCAGACCGGGGACGGCCACCTCGTCGGGGTAGTTGGCGAAGCCCCGGTCGCGGACGTCCAGGAAGGTCTTGGCGTGCGGCGGGTAGTTGCCCTCGGTGACCAGGCTCTCGGCGCCCCGGACGGAGGGGACGGCGCTGCCGCCCTTGAGCCGCAGCTGCTGGCCCTCCTTGCTGACGAACTCGGTCAGGAAGGTGAAGGCCTCCTTCGGGTGCTTGCTGTCCTTGTTGACGGTCAGGTAGGAGGCGGCGACGGCGCCGGGTATCGGCTGCCCGCTCTCGGACGGGAACGGCACGATGTCGTAGCTCTCGCGGTCGCCGCCCTTGTCGATGCCCTCGATGACCCAGCGGCCGCCGGCGTAGAAGCCGGCCTTGTGCTTGATGAACTGGGTGGCCGCGCCGTTGCCCTCGGGCAGCAGGTCGGCGGAGGCGAAGGTCTTGTCCCGGTAGCCGTCGGAGAGGGTCTTCAGCGCCTGGCGGGTCTTCGGGTCGGAGGTGGCGACGAACTTCCCGCCGTCCCACACCTTGCCGCCGAAGCCGTTGACGACGCTGTAGTTGGCGCCGTACCAGTTCCAGAAGATGGTGCCGGTCCGGTCCGCCGCCTTGAGCTTGGCGTTCATCTCCAGGAACTTCGCCGTGGTCCACTGGCCGGCCTCGTTCAGCGCGGCCGGGTCCTCGGTGATGCCGGCCGCGGCGAGGGCCTTCTTGTCGAACCAGAGCACCTCGGGGTTGGTGTCGTTGGGGACGCCGTAGGTGACGCCGTCCTTCTTGGCGCCGCCGTAGATGCCCTCGAAGAAGTCGGCCGGCTTGCTGCGGCTGTCCGGTCCGGCGAGCTGCTGGTCGAGCGGGGAGAGCACGCCGTCGGCGACCAGCTTGCCGATGTAGTCGTCACCGACGTAGAAGACGTCCGGTGCGGTCTTGGAGGTGAGCTGGGTGAGCAGCTTGGGGTGGTAGTCCTCGTAGGAGGCGACCTGCTCCAGCTTGAGGGTGATGTTCGGGTACTTCTTGGCGAACTCGTCCGTGAAGGTCTTGAAGACCGCCATGTCCTCGGCCGAGCCCCAGGTCGACCAGCGGATGGTGACCTTGCCGCCGTCGGCCTTGGCGTCGCCGGCGCCGCCCGCGCCGTTGGTTCCGCTGCAGCCGGTGACGGTGACGGCCAGTGCCGCCGCGGCGGCGACCAGGGCTGTTCTTCTCGTGAACCTCGTCGGACTCGTGAAAGCGGACATCGGATGCCTCCTGGGCTTTCGTGAGGGTGGGGTGTCGCGAAGGGGGGTGGTACCTCGGTGCGTGCTGGGGGTGGTGCGTCCGTACCTGGAGCGGGTGGTGCGTCCGTACGTACGTGGAGCGGATGGTGCGGGTGTCAGGCGAGGCCGCCGCCGTCGACGACGAGGGCGGAGCCGGTCATGTAGCTGCTGGCGTCGCCCGCCAGGAAGAGCACCGCGGCGGCGATCTCCTGCGGCGTGCCGGCCCGGCCCATCGGCCGGTCGGCGGCGTCCTTCTCGAACACCGCCCACTCCTCCTGGAGCTGGCGCGCCTCGTCGCGCAGCATCGGCGTCATGGTGTCGCCCGGGTTGACGGAGTTGACCCGGATGCCGGCGGCCGCGTGGTCGATCGCCAGCGCGCGCGTCATGTTGACGACCGCCGCCTTGGAGGCGCAGTAGGACAGCGCGTTGCCGCCGCCCTTCAACCCCCAGCCGGAGCCGGTGTTGACGATCGACCCGCCCTCGGTCATGGCCGGCACGGCGAAGCGGCACATCAGGTAGACGGACCGCACGTTGACGGCCATCACCCGGTCCCAGTCGTCGGCGGAGATCTCCAGCGCGGTCTGGCGGCGGATGATGCCCGCGTTGTTGAACAGGACGTGCAGCCCGCCGAAGGTCTGCACGGCGATGGTGACGATCCGTTCGCAGTCGGTCTCCGAGGAGACGTCGGCGCGCACCGCCACCGCCCGGCCGCCGGCCGCCTCGATGCCGCGGACGACCTCGCTCGCGTCCGCGAGGTCGGCGACGACCACGGCGGCGCCCTCGGCGGCGAACAGTTCGGCGGTGGCCCGGCCGATGCCGGAGGCGCCGCCGGTGACGATGGCGACCTTGTTGCGCAGGGTGTTCATGAAAGCTCCTCACTCGCCGAACTGATGCGGTACAGCACTGATTCACGGTGTCCGGTGACCACCCGGACGTGGCCCTCGAACGCGGCGTCGGCCCGGGGGTCGCCGCTGTCGACCAGCAGCGGCCGCCCGCCGAGCGCGGCCAGCTTCTGCTGGGTGGCGAGCACGACGACCCCGGCGAGCGCGGCCAGGACCCGGGGACTGAACTGCTGGTTCCCGCGCCCGATCACGAAACCCTGCCCACCGATCACCGACAACACACCATGCGTCACCTGTGACATGGCAATGGCATGCAGCCGCTGCTCGGTCACGTCCGGGGCGAGCAGGGCGCCGTCCCGGACCACGTCCACGCCGAGCGGTGTCAGCGCCAGCCCGAGCGCCCGCCCGACGGCGAGCGTGGTGGCGCCGGGGCCGAGCGCGTAGGCGGTGCCGGGACGCATGCCCGCCACCACCGCGCGGGCGATGGACTCGGCCGAGCCGGGCGGCGCCGCCGAGGAGCCGGTCTTGCGCCCGCTCAGCCGCTCCCGGGCCGCCGGCACCCGCAGCGTGCCGTACAGCCGGGCGCCGACCAGGCCCGCGCGGTGGCCCTCCTCGTCCAGGTCGACCACCTCCGCGTCGACGGTCCGGCCGTCGAACCCGGCGGCGGTCGCGCCCGCCGCCGCCGGACTGACGGCGAAGCAGCCGGAGTAGACCTTCACCCCGGCCGGGACGCCGAGCACCGGTGGGCGCGGCCCCGCGTCCAGGACGTCGCGCGCCGTCCCGTCACCGCCCGCGAACAGCAGCAGGTCCACCTCGCCGAGCGCCGAGACCGCCGCCCGGGTGTCGGCCGCGCCGGTGGCCGATGCCCCGGTGGACGCCGATGTCGCGGGCGGACGGTGCGCGAGCCGGTACGGGACGCCCGCCGCCCGGGCGCTGTCCTCCCCCATCGGCCCGGCCACGGTGCGCACCAGGACGTCCGGGCGGCGGGCCCGCAGGGCGCGCAGCGCGGCGGCCGCGCGCTCGGCCGCCCGGGGGACGGCGCCCAGCGCGAGCGCCCTGGCCTGGATGTCCGTCCCGTCGCTGCCCTTGAGGGCGACGGCTCCGCCGAGGCCGGCGACAGGGTTCACGATCAGGCCGACGATCATGCCCGGGGCTGCCCGCCGTGCTTGCGGCGGTAGGCGCGCCAGCTGGGCGACCACTGTGCCGGGTCGTCCAGCGAGGCCGGGTCGATCCGGTGCACCGTCTGCCGGTAGGGCGCGTTGCGGACGAACTCCGGGTCCTTGCGGGCCTCGTCGGCGACATGGGCGAGGATCGCCGCGTACTCGTCGAGGTCCTCCCTGGAGTAGGACTCGGTGGGCTCCAGGGTGAACGGTTCGGGCACCACGTACGGGTGGTGGCTGGTCCAGTAGTGCACGCCGAAGTCCGCCGCGCGGATGCCGATCTCCTCGGAGTGGACGCCGGTCTCCTCGGTCAGCTGCTGCCAGGAGTAGCGGACCTGCTCGACCCGGCGGCGGTCGGCCCACGGCACCGAGGCGCCGGGGATCCGGGCGACCTTCGCCAGCAGGTAGTTGTTGTTGAGCACGGCCGTCTCGGCGACCTCGCGCAGGCCCTCGGCGCCGAGCGCCATCACCCAGGCGTAGGCGCGCACCACGTTGGGGGTGACGCCGAGGAAGGGGCGGATCTTGCCGACCGAGCGCTCGGGGGTGGTCAGGGTGAACACCTCCTGCGCCCCTTCCGCGGCCTCCACCCGGTCGACGACCGGCCCGGGCAGGAACGGCACCAGCGCCGCCGAGACGCCGCAGGCGCCGGCCGCCGGGCCGCCGCAGGCGTGCGGGGTGGAGAAGGTCTTGTGCAGGTTGAAGTGGCACAGGTCGAAGCCCGCGTCCCGGGCCCGGGTGATGCCGAGGATGCCGTTGGCGTTGGCCTGGTCGTAGCAGGCCAACCCGCCGGCCTGGTGCACCAGGTCGACGAACTCCTTGATCCGCGGGTTGAAGATCCCGGTGTCCTCCGGGTTGGTGATCATCAGCGCGGCGGTGCGGGGCCCGACCGCCGCCCGCAGCGCCTCCAGGTCCGGGTTGCCGTCGGCGTCCGGCATGAGGGTGATCACCTCGTAGCCGGCGACCTTGGCGCAGGCCGCGTTCGAGGGGTGCGAGAACATCGTGGTGATCACCTGGTCCCGCTGCCCGCCCTCGCCCCGTGAGGCGTGGTAGGCGCGGATCATCGCGATGTTGGCGTAGATCGCCGCGGAGCCCGCCCCCGGTTGCAGCGACACCCGGGCCATGCCGGAGATCTCCTTGAGGATCTGCTCCAGCCGCCAGTAGATCTCCAGCACGCCCTGCACGGTGGACTCGGGCTGCAGCGGGTGCAGCGCGGCGATCCTCGGGTCACGGACGAAGGAGTCGTTGACCTTGGGGCTGTACTTCATGGTGCAGGTGCCCTGGCCGACGTCGATGTTGAAGTCCGCGCCGAGGGTCTCCTGGGAGAGCCGCAGGTAGTGCCGGACCACCTGGTTCTGGGAGAGCTCGGGCAACGCCGGCGGGGTGTGGCGGGCGATCGACTCCGGCAGTTCGACCAGGGGAGCGCCGGGCGCGGGCACGCCCACGCCGCGCCGACCGGGCCGGGACAGCTCGAAGACGACCTCCTCGTCCCAGCGGGCCTGGTGGAAGCGCCGCAGGCCCGGCTTGGGGGTGACCGGCAGGCTGGCGAAGGGTTCGGTGTGCGAGCTCACTCGGCGCCTCCCAGGGCGGAGAGGGCGTCCTTGACGGCCGCCGCGAGGGTGTCGATGTCGGCGATCGAGTGCCGTTCGGTGACGCAGACCAGGACCTCGCGGTCCCCGAGCCGCACGCCGCCGAGGATGCCCCGGCCGTGCAGGTCGGCGAGCAGCGCGTCGGCGTCCGGCACCTCCACGGCGAACTCCCGGAAGTGCACGGCCTCCTGGTGCCGGACCACGGCGCCGGCCGAGGCCAGCGCCCGCATCGCGTAGCGGGTCCGGGCGAGCACGGTCTCGCCGATCTCCCGCATCCCCTGCGGGCCCATCAGCGCGAGGTAGACGCCGGCGGTGATGCCCCACAGGGCGGCCGCGGTGCCGACCCACTCCTTGCCCTCCTCGCGCAGCGCGAACGAGGTCCGGTCGTAGAAGACGTCGCCGAAGCCGTACTCGCCGGGCACGGCCGTCGGGGCGATGCCGAACAGCCGGGACGGGAACTCGGCGACCAGCCGCTCGTCGTCGTGGCTCGCGATGAACCCGGCCTGGCCGCCGCCGTACTGCGGGTGCATGCCGAGCGACTGGATGTCCCCGCAGACCAGGTCGGCGCCGTAGGAGGCGGGCGGGGCGAGCACGCCGAGCGAGATCGGGTCGGTGCCGACGACCAGCAGCGCGCCGACGCCGTGCGCCAGTTCGGCCAGCTCCCGGCCCCGGGTCTCGACCACGCCGTGCACGGTGGGCGTCTCCAGGTAGAGGGCGGCGAAGGTGTCGTCCAGCCGCACCTCGCCCATCTCCCCGGAATCGGCCACGGGCGCGAGTTGCACCTCGACGTCCGGGGTGAGGTAGTCGCGGATCTTGGCCAGCTTGTCGGCCGCGATCGCCCCGCTCACCAGCACCTTGGAGCGTCCGGTGCGGCGCGCGGCCATCCGCAGGGCCGTCCCGGTCGCCTGGTAGCCGTCGTAGACCGGGACGTTGACGACGTCCATCTCCAGCAGCTCGGCCATCATCGAGACGTACTCGAAGAGGGCCTGGAAGCGGCCGTGGTCCTCGTAGGGCTCGCCCGCGTAGGCGGTGAGGAACTCGCCCCGGCCGTTGACCTCGTCGCACACCGCCGGGACGTGGTGGTGGTAGCAGCCGTGGCCGAGGAAGCTCAGCAGTTCGGCCGGGTGGGTGTTGCGGGCCAGCAGGCCGTGCAGGTGCCGGACCAGGCCGGGCTCGTCGGTGTAAGGCGCGGGCAGGTCGAGCGGGCGGTCGAGCCGGAGTTCGGCGGGGATGTCGCGGTAGAACTCGGCGACGTCGGGGGCGCCGATCTCGGCGAGCATCGCCGCCCTGGTCTCGGGCCCCGCGTTGGGGATGTAGGGATGGGCCACTGGCACTCCTCGGGTCAGGGCTTCGGGCATCAGGACTGCTTAAGGACTGCTCCAGGACCGGATCAGGACCGGATCAGGACCGGATCAGGACTGCTCAAGGACGACGGCGTCGCCGGGCGCGAGCTTCAGGGGGCCGCTCGGCAGCGGACGGCCGGTCAGCAGGTCGGTGAACACCATGTCGGTGTCGGTGTCGGTACCGGTCGGGGCCGGGATCGGCAGCGGGACGGTGGCCGTCCGGCTGCCGTGGTTGAGCAGGAAGAGGTAGCGGCCGCGGCGGCAGGCCTCGACGCCCTCGGGCAGGTCGGGCCCGACGACGCCGGTGACGCCGGCGGCGGCCAGCACCTCCTCCAGCAGCGGGGACGGGTCCTCGGGCAGACAGCTCAGATAGGTGGCGCTGCCGGTCCTGGCACCGCGCCGGGTGACGGCCGGGCGGCCGTCCAGCGGGCCGCCCCGGTAGCGCGCCACCACCTCGGCCCCGTCGGCCTCCAGCCACTCGGTCCAGGTGCGGGCGGTCAGCCGGGTGCCGTCCGCCGTCTCCACCTCCTGGGTGACGCCGTCGGGCAGCGGCCGCCACTCCTCGACCCGCACCCCGAGCAGTTCGCGCAGCGGCCCGGGCGCCCCGCCGTCGTGGACCTGGTCGGCGGCGTCGACCACCCCGCTGAACGGCCCGACCACCAGGTGGCCGGGGAAGGCGGCCAGCGCGGCGGCCTGCTCGGCCGTGCACAGGTAGAGGTTGGGGGCGATCACCAGCCGGTAGCCGGAGAGGTCGCGCCCGGGCGGGGCCAGGTCGACGGCGATGCCCCGGGCGTGCAGCGGCGCGTACCAGGAGAGCAGCAGCTCGTGCAGCCGGAGCCGGTCGGAGGGCATCGACTCGGGCGCCTCCAGCCCCCACCAGCTGTCCCAGTCCAGCAGCAGCGCGACCTCGGCCCGGGTGGTGCTGCCGGCGACCTCGGCCAGCCGGCGGACGTCCGCGCCGAGGGCGAGCGTCTCGCGCCACTGCCGGGTCGCGGTGCCGCCGTGCGGCAGCATCGCGGAGTGGAACTTCTCCGGGCCGTAGCGGGCCTGGCGCCACTGGAAGAACATCACGCCGTCGGAGCCGTGGGCGAGCGCCTGGAGGCTGTGCAGCCGCATCACCCCGGGGTCCTTGGGGACGTTGACCGGCCGCCAGCTGACCGCGCTCGGCGCGGACTCCAGCAGCAGCCAGGGCTGCCGCTTCAGCGAGCGCATCAGGTCGTAGCTGAGCGCGGCCTTCACCGCGGCCCGGGGGTCGGCCGGGTCCGGGTAGGCGTCGTCGGTGACGACGTCCTCGGCGGCGGCCCACTCCCAGTAGTCGAGGTCGCGCAGCACGCTCATGAAGTTGGTGGTCACCGGCACGTCCGGGGTGACCTCCTTGAGCACCGCGCGCTCGGCCTCGAAGCAGGCGAGCAGCGCGTCGCTGGAGAAGCGGCGCCAGTCCAGCAGCTGCGCCGGGTTGACCGGTCCGGGCGCCTTGCGGGGCGGCTCGATCTGCGTCCAGTCGGTGTAGTGCTGGCCCCAGCAGGACGTCCCCCAGGCCGCGTTGAGGCCGTCCAGGGAGCGGTGGCGCTCCTGCAGCCAGCGGCGGAAGTCGCGGGCCGACTCCGGGCAGAAGCACTCGGCGGTGTGGTCGGCGTACTCGTTGCTCACATGCCACATGGCGAGCGCGGGGTGGCCGCGGTAGCGCTCGGCCACGGCCCGGGCGAGCCGGACGGTGGCGGCGCGGAACACCGGCGAGGAGGGGCAGTAGCCCTGGCGGGAGCCGAACTCCAGCCTGGTCCCGGCGGCGTCGACCGGCATCACCTCCGGGTGCTCGCGGACCAGCCAGGGCGGCGGGGTCGCGGTCGCGGTGGCGAGGTCGACGGCGATTCCGTGCGCGTGGAGCAGGTCGAGCACACGGTCCAGCCAGCCGAAGTCGTGGACGCCGGGGGCGGGTTCCAGTCGGGACCAGGAGAAGACGCCGACGGTGACGAGGTTGACGCCCGCCTCCGCCATCAGCCGGACGTCCTCCTGCCAGACCTCCTCGGGCCACTGCTCGGGGTTGTAGTCGCCCCCGAACAGCAGTCCCGGCACCCGGGTCAGGCCCATGCTCCGCCTCCTCCAGGGGTCGAGGACCCCGCTGGGAATTTTGTATTCAAAATACATAGTGCAGTACACTGAATGCGGTCAAGGGCTATGCTGCGAATCCGAAAAAAGGGGGATCCCGATGGCGATCGAGCGCCGCCCACTGCGCGAGCAGATCCGCGACGAGCTGATGGACCGCCTCACCCGCGGCGAGTTCGCGGCCGGCACCGACGTGAACGAGGCGGTCCTGGCCGCCGAACTCGGGGTCAGCCGCACCCCGTTGCGGGAGGCCCTGATCGCCCTGGCCGGCGAGGGCGTGCTGGAGAGCAGCCAGGGCCGGGGCTTCCGCTTCGCGCCGGTCAGCCGCACCGAGTTCCGCGAACTGGTCGCGATCGTCGCCGCCCTGGAGTCGCTGGCGCTGGAGTCCTCCGACCCGGCACACCTGCGGTCCATCGCCCCGCGCCTGCTGGACCTCGCCCAGGGCTTCCCGGACCAGGTCGCCGCCCACGCGACGGTCGACCGGCGCGACGACGAGTGGCACGGCCTGCTGCTCAGCGGCTGCTCCAACGAGCGCCTGCTCGACCTCCTCACCCGGGTCAAGGCCGGGATGCGGCGCTACGAGAACCTGGTCGTCGCGGAGGACGAGCCGGTGGCCCGCGAGTCGGAGGAGCACTGCGAGATCGCCCGCCGGCTGCTGGAGGACGACCTACCCGGCGCCATCACCGCCCTGCGGGCCAACTGGATCGGCGGGATGGAGCGGATGCTCGCGCACATCCCGGCGGAGTGAGGCCGGCGCGCCGCGCGGTGCCCCTTGAGGCAGTCCCTGACGGCCCGACAGGGGCCTGGCGGGCGGTTCGCGTTGACACCCCGGGCCGGCCTGGTCCACGGTAGTCGCAGAGCCGGACCCCGACCCCTCGGCGGACCGGTGAACGCGCTTGTCAGCAGCGCGATTTCAGCACGTCCCGGGTCCGCCTCCCCCGTCGGACCCGGGACGGCTGCGACCCGGGTCGGAACCGACCTCCTCCCCCGCTCCCGGCCGCCCTTCGACTGCCGCCGGGCTTCGCCAAGTCCCTTCCCCCCAGCACTTGTTGCAGCGGCAGGCGCCGCGATGGCGGGATGTCGTCAAAGGCCCGCCCCGGCCATTGACGGCGTCCCGCCCCGCCGCGTTCGCGGGGGCGGGCACCGGCATGTCTCCCTCGCGTCAGTGCCCCGGGGGCGCGTCGTTGGGATACACGTGGAACGGGGCCGCGTAGGGATAGGGAGCCTGGAGAGGAGCGGGCCGGGCGGGCGCACTGAGGGCCCCGGCCAGGATCAGCACGAGACCGGTCAGGTGGAACAGGGTCGCGATCCCCGAGAGCACGCTCATCGCCACCAGCGGCTCCAGGTCCGCGAACACGGTGTCGAGGCCGAGGCCCGCCCCCAGGACGAGGACGACCGGCCCCGGGGCCGTCACCAGACAGCCGATCATCGCCAGGCGGGCGTTGCGCCCCCGGCGACGGAGGAACGTACCCGCCACCACGGCGCCGATCAACGGGGTGAGGACCGAGACGGCGGCGATGAACAGGTGAATGAGGCCGACGGTCCGGTAGTCGGTCATGGGACTCCAAGCGTGTGCGGGGACGGGCGGTACTGGGACACCCCCGATCACGCACGGACCCCGACCGGCGGTTCCGCCCGGGGCGAAGCGGCCACCGCCGAGGAGGCCCCACCGCGGGCGGACCGCCTGGCTAGGATCGGCGCATGACCAGGGACATACGGATCGAGCAGGCCGGACTCCACTACGAGACAGCCGTGTTCGGTGGCGACGGCAGTGGACTGACGGCGGCGGAGCGGGGGTTGGACGGGGTCGAGGCGGACCTCGCGCTGGCCCGGGGGCGGGTGCTGCACGCCCGGTTCCTGGCGGACCGGGTCGAGGATCCGCGCGAGCTGGAGCTGTTCGAGCGGGCCGCCGCGTTCTACCGGGAGCTCGGCGACGCGCGGGGCGAGGGCGAGGCGCTGTTCTGGACCGGGACGTTCCACCAGGTCGTCCGGGGCGACGCGGCTGCCGCCCTCCCCGCCCTGGAGGGCGCGCTCGCCCTCGCCACCCGCACCGGGGACCTCCTCACCATGAGCTACGCACTGCGGCACCTCGGCATCGCCGCCCACATCACCGGGGACCTCCCGACGGCCCGCGAACGGCTGGAGGAATCCACCCGGCTGCGGTGGGAACTCGGCTTCCTGCCCGCCGTGGCGGCCAACCTGGTCGGCCTCGCCCACCTCGCCGCCCAGCAGGACCGGCGGGAGGACGCCGCCGCTCTGCTCGCGGAGGCGACCGGACTGGCGGAGACCTCCGAGGCGCACGGCGTGCTGGACCGGATCACCGAGGCCCGCAAGGAACTCGCTCTGCCGTAGCGCAAGTTCAGGGCTTACCGCCATCCGGTCAGTAGCCCTGGTAGGAGAAGGCCGCCCAGACCTCCAGGGCGTCCGGGGCGCGGCGGGCCAGCGAGACGAGTTCGGGCGGGGCGCCCGGCGGCAGGCTGCGGTCGGGGTCCAGGGCCCACAGCTGGGCGCGGCGCAGGGCCTCGGCGGGCGGGTCGCCGGCGGCGAGGCGGCCGTGGAGGACGTACATCAGCACGCAGACCATCTCGTCGGACACCTCCCAGCGCGAGCCGACCGCGCCCGTCGCCCCGGCGGCGAGGAAGGCGCTGGAGAGGGTGAGCGCCTCGTCGAGGTCCTCGCCGGTGTGGTCGCTGACGCAGGCGTCGAGCACGACCAGCCCGCCCGGGGAGCCCGGCGGTCGGCCCAGGGCCTGGCGGAGGATGTCGCCGACCGGCAGCCGGCCCTCGCGGTCCCCGGCACCCGGGTCGGGGGCGAGGGCGAGGTAGGCGTCGAGCGGCGAGCGCCCGGACGGCAGTGCGTGGCAGGCCAGGTGGAGCACGGAGGCCCCGGCCCGTCCGGGCGCGGGCAGCGCGGCCAGCACCTCGGCCGGGGTGCCCGCCCCCTCGGCGTCCTCGACGTAGCCGAGCAGGGTGCCGTGCGGGTAGTGGTCGGCGTGCAGGTACTCGGCCTCGACCTCGGCGAACATCAGGTCCCTGGTGGGGTCGCCGACGACCACCGGCCGTTCGGCGAGCGGCAGCCGGGGCCGCCGGACCACCTCGCAGAACTGCCGGGCGGAGGCGGCGTAGGAGACCACCGCGCGTTCCACGGCCCGCACCGGCCGTCCGCCGTCGCGCAGCCCGCTGCTGAGCAGCCCCGCGTGCCAGGGCACACCGCCCAGCGCGCCGAACGGCACCAGCACCAGCCGGGGCGGCGCACCCGGCGCGCGGCGGGCGGCGGCCGACCGCAGGGCCGGGTGGCGCAGCAGCGGGCGCATCACGGCGGTGCCGGCCCAGTCGCAGAGTTCGCCGAGGGTGCCCAGCCAGCGGCGCCGGGCGGCGACCCGCTCCGGGTGACGGGACGGCAACTCGTCCAGGGTGGACTGGCGTTCGCGGTGCGCCCGCCGGTAGGTGTGCAGCAGGTCGAGCGCCGAGCTGCTGACCAGGGTGAGCGGCAGCAGGTCGACGGCGCCGCCGTCCTCGCCGGCGGTGATCAGCAGGGCCGTGCCGCTGCGCCCGTCGGCGGGCGGCAGCAGGTAGACCAGGGCGTCCGCGTCGGCCGCGCGCAGGCTCCGGGCGATCTCCTCGACCGGGGGCGCGGACACGAGTGCCGTCCCGGCCGGGGCGGCGGCGAGGGCGGTGAGCGCGCGGCGGCGCAGGTCGTCGGGCATGGGGATGTCGGCGCCGCCGGGGAGGGATTCGAGCAGGGTGCCGGGCAGGCCGAGCAGCGCGTCGAAGTCGAATGGGTCGGCGGGCCCGCCGTCGGATCCGGCGCCGTCGCCGCCGGATCCGAGCCAGGCCTCGGCGAGGTCCTGGTGCCCGGCGATCCGCAGCAGGTCGGGGACGTCGGTGGTGGCGGTGGAGGCGTGCAGCACCAGGCCACGGCCCAGTTCCAGCGCTTCGACGGCGGCCCGCAGGTGGGGCTCGGCGCCGGGACCGGGGGCACTGGGGACGGAGGCACCGGGACCGGAGGCACCGGGACCGGGGGCGCCGGGGACGGGGGCGCCGGGGACGGGGGTGCCGGGCAGGGCCTCCCCCGCCTCGTGCTCCCGGTCGGC
Source organism: Streptomyces sp. XY431 (assembly GCF_001279805.1). Taxonomy (NCBI): domain Bacteria; kingdom Bacillati; phylum Actinomycetota; class Actinomycetes; order Kitasatosporales; family Streptomycetaceae; genus Streptomyces; species Streptomyces sp. XY431. Next base: position 38,673 of record NZ_LGDO01000140.1, on the reverse strand, counting down.
GATGTACCACCCGGCGATCGTCAGCGCCTCGGACGCGGCGTCCCTGGCCAGCACCAGGGCGGGTTCGGCCGAGGCCTGGAGCATGGTCGCGGCGGCGAGTTCGCGCAGCCCGGCCAGCCCGAACTCGCGGCCGAGCCGGCGGTCCTCCGGCCCGAGTCGGGCCCGGTGGACGGCGGCGAGGATCCCGCTCACCTTGGCCAGCATCCGGGTCGGCGTCCCCTGCCGCATCCGCTCGCGCACGGACCCCGCGGCGGCCAGCGCCTCGGCGGCGTCGGCGGGCCGGCGCGCGTGGCGGTAGCGCTCCAGCAGCAGGGTGGCCCGCAGCAGCAGGCCCCGGGAGCCCTCCAGGCCGGCCGGGTCGGTCTCCGCGAGGAAGGCGTCCAGGTAGCGGAGCGCGCCCCCCGCGTGGGTCTCGTTGAACGGCCGCTGCACGGCGAGCATGACGAGCGCGCCGGCGGCCCGCATGGTCAGCACGGCCTTGTACAGGTGCCCGGCCGGCGTTCCGTCCGCCGCCTCCATCATCAGAGCGACCGCGTCCGTCAGCCGGGCCGAGCCCCCGTGCACCGCGTGGAAGAACATCACCACGCCGAGGTCGCCGCGTGCCATCAGCCGGAGCGGATCGTCCTCGGGCACCGCCGCGACCAGCGGTTCCAGCTCGGCCACCACCCGCGCCATCGCCTCGACGTCCTGGACCACCAGGGCGGCCTGGAACTCCAGCATCAGCCGGGTCCGTTCGAGCATCGGCCGCTGCCCGCCGAGCAGCCGCCCGACGCCCGGGAGGTCGCTGGTGGCGAGGAAGGACACCACCTCGTCGGTGTAGCGGCGGGAGGCCTCCAGGTCCTGGTGGTCGCCGCCGATGAGGTAGCGCCGGTAGAGGCTGACGGAGAGGTTCTCCAGATGGACGACGCGGTTGACGTCGTCCGGCGCGGCCCGGCGGAACGCGGCGCGTTCGTACCGGATCGCCGCGTCCAGGTCGGCGGCGGCGTTGGTGAACGCGAACCGCTTGCTCATCACGGCGGCCAGCGAGCCGTCCAGGTGCTCCTCCGACCACAGGGTGCCGGAGGGCCGGGCCCGGGCGTCGTCGAGCAGGCCGATCACCCGGTCCAGCGCGGCCCGGTCGGTGGAGAACTCGTCCCGGGCGATGGAGGCGTGGGCGAGTTGCTGGAGGATGTCGCTGCGGCGGATGCCGTGGTCCTCCTCGCCCATGGTGTCGACGGCCCGTTCGAGGTGGTGCAGCGCCTCCTCCAGGCGGTAGGAGTCCGGCTCCTGCTCGCACAGCGCGTTGACCATCGTGCCGAGCATCGCGTGCGAGGGCGGCCGCACCGGGTCGTCCCCGGCCATCCCGGCGAGGCCCTCGCGCAGCACCTCGACGGCCTCCCGCGCCTCGGCGGTCAGGAGGTAGCGGTCGAGCCGGGCGAGGCCGCCGAGCGTGCTCCCGAGCACCCAGCGCACGGTGCCGCCGTCCGGGTCCTCGGGCGGGACCAGCCGGCGCAGGTCGCGCAGCCGGGCGAGCCGGTGGGCGGCGTCCTCGGGGCCGACGGTGCCGCCGCCGCGGGCCTCGTACCGGTCCACCAGGACCAGCGCGGCCCACAGCCGGGCGGGCGCGTCGGGCTCGGTGGTGGCCGCGATCGTCTCCAGCTGGGCGACGGCCCGGTCGGCCGTCCCGGCGTCCCCGCCGCCGTCCGCCTCCGGGCCGAGCAGCAGCCGGACCAGGCGTTGGCGGGCGAGCAGTTCGACGGGGTCGGCGAGCTCGGCCGGGCCCGGAACGGCGGCCGGGTCGGGACGCGGCGGGGCGTCGCCCGGTTCGTGCCACGGTTGCGGGCGCAGCCGGTCGAGCAGGCCCGTCAGGACGGCGTCGGCGGCGGCACGGTCGGCGGGGGCGCCGTCGCGGTCGAAGCGGTCGGCGAGCGCGCAGCCGAGGGCCATCAGGTGGCCGGGATCCTGGTCGTCGTAGGCGTCGTAGGTGTCATACGCGTCGTGGGCGCCATACGCGTCGTGGGCGCCATACGCGTCGTGGGCGCCATAGGCGTCGTCCCGGTCCCGCCCGTCCCCGGTGCGGCCCGGTCCGCCGGGGCCGAGCACCTGCCAGGGCCCGGGCGGCACCGGGACGGGGCAGGCCAGGCGCAGCGCCTCCACCGCCCGGTCGAGGTCCTCCGGACGGGCCCGCTCGTCCTCCTCCCCGTCCTCGAACCGCGCGTACAGCAGCAGCCCGAGCTTCGCCGCGACCACCGCCCGCTCCGGGTCGCCCGGGTCGAGCACGGCCACGCCGATCGTCAACAGCCCGACGGCCTCGGCCCGTTCGGCCCACACCGCGGCCCGGATCTCCTCGTCCTCGGCGAACTCCGGCCGCTCGACGCCGTTCCAGTACCGGACCGCGAGCGTCAGCCCGAGCAGGCACCGCACCTCCGCGAGCACCCCTCCCGGCGCGGCCGGCCCCGCGTCCTCCAGCAGCGTGCGCGCCTGCGTGAACGCCGTCAGCGCCCCGGACAGCGCCATCGCCGCCCGCCGCGGATCCGCCGCCGCGTCGTGCTCGTCCAGCAGCCGCCGCCCCCGCCCGACCAGCCCGCCGACCTCGTCGACCTTCACCACCCGGACCGCCCCTCCACCACGTCAATCCCGATGCCCCGAACGCCGCCCACACGCTACGGTGCGGGGACGGTCCCCGGAGGTGAACCGGTGCAACCCCTGCTCCTGCTCGACGTCGACGGCCCCCTGAACCCCTACGCGGCCAAACCGCACCGCCGCCCCGAGGGCTACCGGACCCACCGCCTGCTGACACCCCGCTGGCACGCCGCCGAGCGCGCCCGCCTCCGCGCCCACGGCCTGCCGAACAAACCGGTCAAACCCCTGCGGATCTGGCTCAACCCGGACCACGGCCCGGCCCTCACGGCACTCCCCTTCGACCTCGTCTGGGCAACAACCTGGGAGGGCGAAGCCAACGATTTCGTCGCCCCGCTGCTGGGCCTGCCCGAACTCCCCGTCATCACCTGGCCCGACCCCCGGCCGCAGCCGGAGGACGGGGTGTTCTGGAAGACGCCCGCGATCGTCTCGTGGGCCCGGGGCCGCCCGTTCGCCTGGGTGGACGACGAGATCACGGACGCCGACCGCACCTGGGTCGCCACCCACCACAACGGCCCGGCCCTCCTCCACCGCGTCGACCCGCGGGTGGGCCTGACGGCCGCCGACTTCGCCGCCCTGACGGACTGGGCGGCCGCGACACGTAGCCGATGAACCCGGCGTGCTGGCCGGCCGGGGGTGTCAGGACTGAAGGGGCACCGCGTTGTCCGGGGAGTCCAGCCACGCGGTGTGGCCTTCCGGGGTGACGGTGAGGCCGAAGCGCCCGTAGCCCGGGTGACCCTGCGAGGACCACCACCGGTACGCAGCGGCCACCTCGTCCCAGAGGTTGCGGGGGCCGGACTGGACCACCTCGTACTCGCTGCGGTCGGGCTCGTAGTCGGCGGTGGCCCACGACAGGGTGCTCCTGCTGTACAGCCACAGCGTGTACGAGCCGTCGTCGTAGCGTTCCGCCCGCCAGAACACGCCGGGCACGCCCAGCCCGATGACGAACTGGTCGAGCCATCCGCCCGTGTCCCTGGGCGGCAGCGTCGTGGTGCTCTTCTCGCCGTCGGCCGGCCAGGGCCTCCCGTGGAGGTAGGCGTCGACCAACGGGCGGTCGGTGCGCTGCTGCCGCAGCCTCATGAAGGCCGAGCTTCGGGTGAACCGCCCGCTCGCGCGGGTGCCGTCGTCGTCCACGGTCAGGCGGACGATGTGCTCGCCGCCGTACTCGGTGCCGAACGGAGCGACGATCAGCCCGCCCGGAGCCGTCTGCTCCAGCCAGGCCGGAGGGATCTCCAGCACGGAGCAGGTGGCCATGATCCGGTCGTACGGAGCGCCCGGCCCGAAGCCCGCCCGGCCGTCGCCCTCGACCGTGATCGGATCCAGCCCGGCCCGATCCAGGTTGTCCCGCGCCCCGCGCGCCACCTCCGGCTCGTACTCGACACTCACCACGTTGGTGCCGCCGAGCCGGTGGGCCAGCAGACCCGCGTTCCACCCGGTCCCGGACCCGATTTCGAGCACCCTGTCCCCGGGGCGGACCTCCAGATCCTGGAGCATCGAGAACACCATGGTGGGCAGCGAGTTCGAAGAACTCGGCGTGGTGCCGAGACCGTCGCCCTCGTGCTCCCCGTCGTCCCACTGGGTCGTCAGCGGGATGTCCGAGTAGACCGCCGCGCGCCACGCCTCGGGATCCTGCGACCGGTCCACGACGGGGCTCTGCCGGGTGCCGTCCGCGATGCCGGGCCAGATGCGGTCCGGGACGAACAACTCGCGGGGTACGGCCTTGAAGGAGGGCAGCCAGTCCGAGGTGAGCGCGCCGCCGGCCACCAGCGCGGAGGCGAGCCCGTGCGGGCCCGCCTCCTGGTGCGTCCCGCCGGTCACTTGCCGCCCGCCGGGCCCGAACCGTCGGAGGTGTTGCCGCCCTCGTCCGAACCACCACCGCCGTGGCCGGAGCCCTTGTTGCTGTCGTCCTGCTGCTTGCCGCCGTCACCGGGACCGGTGCCGCCGCCGTGCTTGCCGCCGAACGTCGGCTTGCTCACTGTGCCTCCATCGTGTTGGCCGGCCCGCCGGGCCGGTGCAGGATCGATCGACTCATTGCCTACCGGTCCGCCGAGGTTCTGCGGGCCGAAGTCCCGCGCCGGGCCGAGGGTCGGTGTGTCCGCCTTCGCCGTAGCGGTGGGGGCTCATGACAGACCGTAGGGAGTCGACTGCAAACGGTGCCAGGAAGTTGCACGTGGTTGCACAGGTTCACCCGAGAGTGCTGCGGGCCTTCGCGATACGGCTTCGGGCTTCGGCTCCGTGAACAGCGATCTCGGCCAGCTCGGCGAAGGCACGAAGGTAGGTGCGGATCTCGCCGGGAGCCGTGACGTTGATCTCCGCCGTCAGGGTCTCGACTGCCACGAGGCTCTCGTCGAATGCGTAGAACGCTTCGAGCGGCCAGACGGTCCGGCGAGCCCGGAACGGGATGACTCCGACGGAGACGTTCGGCAGGGAGGAGACCCGGAGCAAGTGGTCGAGTTGACCGACGAGTGCCTCGTCGTCGCAGACGCCGTAGTAGAGAACGGCCTCTTCCAGGAGCAGGGCGAACTGATGACCGGCATCGTGCAGGACACGGGAACGCATCAGCCGGGCCTTCACCGCGTCCTCCACGTCGTCCGGGGTGCCCTGGAAGGTCGTGATCGAGCGGAGAAGCCCGGAGGCGTACGGAGCCGTCTGCGTCATCCCCGGCATGACGTTGGAGGCGTACACCTTGAATTTTCGTGTCCGCTGATAGAGCGGAAGCGTCTTCTGATGCACCCGCCTCATACCGTCACGATGGAGGTCCCGCCACTGCGTGTACATCGACTCGGCGGTGCGTGACGCCGCGATCAGATCCGATGCCTTCTCCGGAGAGCCGCAGGCCGTGCACCAGGCACGGATGTCGCTGTCGGAGGGGACTGTCAGACCGCGGGCGATGCGGGACGACTTGGACTTGTGCCAGCCGCACCGCACGGCCAGTTCAAGCCCCGAAAGCCCGGCGTCCCGCCGGATCCGGTCGAGCTGATCGGCGAGCGCCTTCCGTGCGGCCTGGGCACTGGAGTAGGGGGAAGGGGACATGAACCGGTCGGCTGCGCTGACTACTCGGCGAGGCTGTAGGCCTCGTGCGGAACAGCGCGCTCCCACACGGCGTCGAAAGCTGCCGCGCAGCTCCGTGCCACAGCGGGATCGTCACTCTGGTCCGTGTGCACCCATCGGCCGTCGCCGTCAAAGACGTTGAACTGGACGATCCTGCCGTCGAACAGCCAGAAGTCGTTTCCGGGCAGCAGAAGATCCGAGGCCGCCCGGCGGGGCAGCCATCTCACCTCCTCGCCACCGGCCACGTTGGTGAACGTGAACGAGTGCTCATACCGGATGTACTCGCTGGCGGGCTCCGAAATCACCCTGGCTCGCCGCACGGAGACACCATTGGCGGTCACCTCCTGGACGAGGTCGAGCCACGGCCTCCACCACGACACGCGGTCAGCAGGGTCGAGCCGGTGACCGGACCTCCACGCTCGGAAGCCTTCGTCCTCGTTGTCGATCGAGTAGACATCGCGCAGTTCGAGGTGGACTGCCGACTTCCGCGCCGACCTCAGGAGATCAGCGAAGCTGTTCAAGCTCTGCGACATTCAACGCCTCCCTGAGTGCCTTGGCCATGCGGGCAGGGATGCGGACCACGGTCTCATGGTCCGGGATCGGACCGTCGGCCAAGCAATCCGCCGTCGTTGCCTCGTCGATCTTCCACCCCTGGATGACGAAGTCCCTGGTCTCCGGGTCGACCCACACAGTGGGAGAGCCATGATCCCCCGACTTCTCGTCCTTCGCAACGAACCGTAGAGCCATTCGAACCTCCTGTGCCGAGCCGGTTACGTTCAGCTGCAGACGATCTGGTGCCCAGTATTCCGCCTGGGACTCTCCCTGTCAGGATTTCCGTTTCTGACGAACCATCAATCATCCGGAGTCCGTGCAGGATGGCCGTCCGAGATGCTTGAAGACTCACCCGGGCCGCGAACGGTGAACCCCCCCAGGGCGCCGTTGGCCAACGGCGCCCTGGAGGACACGATCGGGTGGCGGCGCTGCTCCCCGGACCTGGCCCGCACTGTTGCCGGGACAGCTCGGCTGCGGGTTTCCTCATCGCGGCCCGTATCCGCCGATCGGGTGGATCAGTAGCTTTTGTGATGATTCGTACAGGTGGACGGGGTAGTTCGCGGAGGTTCGTCGCCGTGGTCGGCGGCGGAGTCCCCCAGCCGAAAGAGGCCCTGGATCATGAGAAGACGTTCGCCGGTCCGTACGCTCGCCGTGGCGGCGCTCGCCGTTGCCGGGCTGCTGCCGCTGACGGCGGCCGGTGCGCCCACGCTCGCGGCCGCCGCCGTGCCCACCGCCGTGCCCGTGGTCGCGCCCGCCGGGTACGGCGGCGTGGAGGAGGACGAGGCGCGGGAGCTGAGCCCGGAGTTGCGGGCGAGGCTCGACGAGGCCGTGCAGCGGGTGATGGGGGAAGCGGGCATCCCCGGGGTGCAGGTCGGGCTGTGGCTGCCGGGGCGGGGGCGGTACGTCCGCTCCTTCGGTGTGGCCGACAAGGAGACCGGCGCGCCGATGACGGACCGGCTGAACATGCGGATCGGCAGCGAGACCAAGACCTTCACCGCCACCGCCGTGCTGCAGTTGGTGGACGAGGGCCTGGTCGGCCTGGACGAGCCGATCGCCGCCTACCTGGACGGCGTCCCGTGCGGGGAGATCATCACCGTGCGCAACCTGCTGGAGATGCGCAGCGGGCTGTTCCCGTACAGCGCGGACGAGGACTTCGGGAACGACTTCCTGAGCGACCCGCAGCGCGTCTTCACCCCGCAGGAGCTGCTCGCGTACGGGTACAAGCACGACAACGTGTTCCCGCCCGGCACCCGCTACCAGTACTCGAACACCAACTACGTCCTGCTCGGCCTGCTGGTGGAGAAGCAGAGCGGGCAGAGCATCGAGCAGTTCGTCCATGACCGGATCACCGCGCCGAGCGGCCTGGGGCACACGCTCTACCCGGAGGGCACCTCGCTCCCCGTGCCGTACGCGCACGGCTACACCAACCAGACGCTGTCCGGGGAGATCGCCGACTCCACCCACTGGAACCCCTCCTGGGCGTGGTCGGCGGGTGCGATGGTCTCCGACCTGCGCGACCTGAAGCACTGGGCCGAGGACCTCGCCACCGGCACCCTGCTCTCCCCCGCCACCCAGGCGCAGCGGCTGAAGATGCTGCCGACCGGGATCCCCGGGGCGGACTACGGGCTCGGGATCTTCAACATCGGCGGCTGGATCGGCCACAACGGCTCGCTGCCCGGCTACGAGAGCCTGACCATCTACCTGCCGGAGGAGTGCGCGACCCTGGTGCTGCTGCTCAACTCCGACATCACCGCGCAGAATTCGGAGCCCAGCACGCTGCTCGGCAGGGCGGTCACCAGCATCGTGACGCCCGATCACGTCTACAACATCCCGCCCGGCAAGTAGCCTCGGGGAGGTGACGAGGGGTGGGTGGCCGGCCGGTCTCCCACCCCGGCCGGACGGAGGGGCGGGTCGTGAACGGTGACGGCGGCGGGCGGGCGGTCCCGCCGGCGGTGGACCCGGAGGTGCGGGCCGCCGGGGTTGGGGCCGGGGAGCCGCTCACGCCGGAGAACCTCGCCGCCCGGCAGGCGCGGGACGCGGCGGCGCGGCCGAGGCCCGGGGTGGCGGAGCTTCGGGACGGCGGCCGGTTCGAGGTGGCCGAGCTGGCGGTACCGGGGCTCGGCGGCGGGCCGGAGGTGCGGTTGGTGAGCGCGCGGCCCGCCGGGGCGGGCGGACCGCTGCCGCTGCTCTACTACCTGCACGGCGGCGGCATGGTGATGGGGAACGCGTGGTCGGTGCTGCCGCGTCTGCTGCGCGAACTGGCCGAGCCGCTGGGGCTGGCCGTGGTCTCGGCGGAGTACCGGCTGGCTCCGGCGGCGCCGTACCCGGCGGCGGTGGAGGACTGCTACGCCGGGCTGCTCGCGGTGGCCGGGCGCGCGGCGGAGCTGGGCGCGGACGCCGGGCGGATCGTCGTCGGCGGCAAGAGCGCGGGCGGCGGTCTGGCGGCGGCGCTCGCCCTGCTGGCCCGGGACCGGGGCGGGCCGGTTCCGGCCGGCCAGCTGTTGCTGAGCCCGATGCTGGACGACCGGGACCGCACCTTCTCCACCCATCAGCTGGCCGGGCACGACACCTGGGACCGGACCTCGAACGCGACCGCCTGGCGGGCCGTGCTGGGCGAGCGGTACGGCGCCGCCGACCTGCCGCCCTACGCGGCGCCCGCCCGGGCCACGGATCTGACGGGGCTGCCGCCGGCCTATCTGGAGGTCGGCTCGGCCGAGACCTTCCGGGACGAGGCGGTGGCGTACGCGGACGCGATCTGGCGGGCCGGCGGCGCCGCCGAGCTGCATGTCTGGCCGGGCGCGTGCCACGGATTCGACACCTACGCCCCGGAGGCCGCCGTCAGCCGCGACGCCCGGGACGCCCGGCTGCGCTGGCTGCGCCGCGTCCTCCGGAGCTGACCCCGGGGAGGCGGGCGGCTACTCGGCCTCCAGGGCCGCGACCAGCTGCGGCAGGGTGCCGGTGAGCACGGCGAGCGCCAGGTGGTCGTGGAAGTCGCGGCTGTGCACGATGAGTCCGTCCCGCACCCGCAGGACCTGGATGTTGGCGGCGGTGAGCCTCCGCCCGGTGGTGCGGTGGCGCACCTCGTAGTCCCACTCGGCGACGATCACCTCGGGGTCGTCGGTCTCGCGGACCACCACGTTCCGGGAGCTCAGCTCCAGTGGGGACTGCTCGCCGAGCTGGGCGAACCGTTCGGCGAGCACCTTGCGCCCCTCGAACCGGCCCGGGCCGCCGGGTTCGAGGGGCGTCTCCACCACGACGTCCTCGGCGTAGAGCGCGGCGAGCTCGGTGAAGCGGCCGGCCGTGATGCCGTCGAGCAGTACGTGGAAGGTCTCGCGCGGTGACCGCGTTTCGGACATGATCAACCCCCGGAACGACAAGGACGGAGCGACAGGGACGAGGATGTGGCCGCTGGAAACGGACCAGCGACTCCGGTAAAGACGATACGGACTGGACAGTCCGGTTGTCCAGGGTCCGCCGACCGGCGTTCCCGCCTTCGAACAAAAGGGAGTTGAGAGGATGAGCGGCACACAGGAGCGCCCGCTCCGGGCGGACGCGGCCCGCAACCGGGCCAAGTTGCTGGACGCCGCCACCGAGGTGTTCACCACCTGCGGCGTCGGCGTGCCGACGGAGGAGATCGCCCGCGCCGCCGGTGTCGGCGTCGGCACGCTGTTCCGGCACTTCCCCACCAAGGAAGCCCTGTTGGAGGCGGTGATGGTGCGCCGGCTGGAGACGATCGCGGCGGGGACCGCCGAACTCGCCGCCGGGGCCGGGCCCGCCGAGGCCTTCTTCGGCTGCTTCCGGCTGATCGTCGAACAGTCCGCCGGCAAGAACGAGTTCGCCCGGGCTCTCGCCGCGGCCGGCATCGACGTGCACTCCTCGCTGCGCGCGTCCTCCGAGGTCATCCGCACCCGGCTGGCGGAACTGCTGGACCGCGCCCAGCGGGCCGGGGCCGTCCGCGCGGACCTGACCCTGCCCGAACTGATCGCGCTGATCGTCGGCACCGGCGCCACCCTGGAGCAGCTCGGCCCCGACCCGGCCGCCCACGGGCGGGTCCTGGACGTGGTGTTCACCGGGCTGCGGCCGCACTGAGCCCCCGGCACTGAACCCCTGGACCGGGACCCGCCCCGCCCGTCCGTGCGCCCGGATTCGAGGGGCGTCGAAGGGCTTTGCCCGGGTGCGGCGGGCGCCGTGAGACTGGCCGCACCCAGGCAGAGACGACTTCGGGAGTGTGTCCGTCATGAGAATCGCGAGATCCCTCGTCCCCCGCGCCGGTGTCGCGGCCGGTGCCGTGCTGATGGCGGCCGGCCTGCTGGGCGGCACCGCCCAGGCCGCCGGCGGCGCCCCGGCCGCGAGCGGCCCCGCAGCCACCGCTGCCGTCTCCGCGGCCGCGGTGTCGAACGCCGACCAGACCGTCATCCGGGCCACCGCGGGCCTGAGCCCGGGCCAGAGCTGGTCCTCACCGGACGGCAGCACCGTGCTGTTCCAGCAGTACGACGGCCACGTGGTGCTGTACAAGAACAACGTCCCGATCTGGACGGCCGTCGGCACCTACGGTCTCGGCTCGTACTTCTACGTCCAGGCCGACGGCAACCTCACCGCCTACGACGCCGCCTGGCGCCCCCTGTGGGAGAGCCGCACGGCCGGCCACCCGGGCGCCTACCTCGCCGTCCAGAACGGCGGCAACCTGGTCGTCTACTACAACCAGCGGGCGCTGTGGTGGTCCAACTACCGTCCCGCCGACGCCGACCCCGAGTGCCGCCCCGGCCGCCTCTGCCCGTAACCCGGCACCGCCGCGCACCCCGCCTCGTCCCGCCCCCGCCCCGCCCCGCCCCGGGAGGTGGGTCCGGGCGGGGCGGGGTGCCGGCGTGCATGCGGAGGAGGAGTGGGAAGTCGGACCGGCCGACTTCCTACTCCCCGATCCGGCGGGAGGTCCAGACGGCCAGGTAGCACGCGAGCGGGAGCATCACCAGGAGCGCCGCCCAGAAGGCGGCGTGGCCCCAGATCTCGGCCATCGAGCGGAACCACGGGCCCAGGACGGGGATGCGCAGCGCCTCCAGCGGGCCCAGCGGCGGGGGCCAGGCGCCGAGGACCGCCGTGCCGACCGCGGCGGCGGCCAGCAGACGGCGGGCCGCGCGCGGGACGGTGGCCGCGGCGACGAGGGTGAGGAAGGCCAGCAGGAGGAGGTAGTCGGCCTGGTAGGCCGCGCCGACCTGGCCGGTGCCCCAGGACTCCGGGCTCGGGTGCTGGTCGCGGTGGACCACCGCCAGCCGGACTTCGACCACCGCCCAGAGGACCAGGGTCAGCACCAGCGTCCCGCCGAGCCAGAACAGCAGCCGGTCCCGGTAGCCGTCGCGGCCGGGACGCCAGCCCCTGGCCGCGCCGGTGCCGCCGCCCCGGGCGCGGCGGCGGGTGGCGAGGTTGCGGCGGTCGCCGGCCGCCCGTTGCGCGGCCTCGTGCGCCGGGGCGAGCAGCCACCGCACCGAGCGGCCGTTGAGGACCGGCACCAGGACGAGGGTCGCCGTCGCGGCCACCCCGGCCCAACTCGCTGTCCCGCCCTCGAACATGACCACCCGGTCGATCACCTGCTGCGGCGGCCTGAGCACGGTCATCGGCGGCCCGAGGTGCAGGTAGCCGACGGCGAAGGAGGCGGCGGCGGCGAGGAACAGGATCCGGCGCCCGATCCGGGCCGGGAACGCCGCCACCGCGAGGGCGGCGACCAGGGCGGCGCCGAGCTGACCGGCCGTCGCGCGCGCGGCGGCCTCCCCCGCCGTCCGCAGCGGGCCGTCGAACGCGCCGCCGGGCGCCACGGCCCCGCCCACCCCGGCGTCGACGGAGATCCGCCAGACCGCGCCCGCCCAGAGGGTGACGGCGAGGCAGAGGAACAGCAGCACGCCGGCGACCGCGCGCCGGGGCAGCGCGCTCTGCGCGCCGCTCCGCCAGGCGCGCAGGTCCGCCTTCCACGCCTCCCGGTTGCGGCCGCGCCGTGCACCGCCGGAACGGACGCTCCGCACCTGGAGCACGGCCGCCGCGGCGAGCACGCCCCGCCCGTCGGCCGTCGCCGGGTCGGCGGTGAGCGCCCGGCGGCGCAGCTCCGACCAGTTGCGGCGGAACTGCTCCCGGCCGCCGCCGCGCACCCGCGCCGCCACCGCGCCCGCCCCGTCGGCGACGGCGGCCACGGTCGAGTGGACCGGTGCGGGCAGGGCGCCCAGCGGGCCGGGCAGGGCGGAGAGGCGACGGACGAGGGCACGCCGCTGCCCGTCCGGCTGGAGGGTGAGCAGGAGGATCCAGCGGCGGGCGGCCTTGCGTTCGGCGGCGGTGAGGCGGCCGTCGCCGTTGGTGTTGGTGTTGGTGTTGGTGTTGGTGCTGCCGTTGCTGGTGCCGCCGTTGCGGCCGCCGAGGGTGCGGGCCTCGCGCTCGACCCGGTTCAGCACGGCGGCGAGTTCGGTGAGGCCGAGCAGTCGGGCGCAGGCCCGCTCCGGGCAGGCCGGGTGGCCGCAGTGGAAGCGGGCGGCGAGCCCTAGCAGCCCGGCCGCCACCAGTTCGTCGACCACGGTCGACGCGTCCGGCTGCTCGGCCAGCTCCAGCAGCCCGGCCACGTCGACCCGGCGGTCCCGCACGTACGGGACCGCCTCGGGGGTGAACGCGGCGCCGAGGGCCAGCACGGCCCGGGAGGCCGCCGCCGACTTCTCGGCGGAGGTGCCGCGTTCGACGTCCTTGAGGTAGTGCAGGTCGAGGACGGTGTCCTTGACCTCGTCCCGGAGCCAGTCGCGCAGCCGCCGGGCACCGCCGCTGACCAGCCAGGCCGCCGCGTCCGCCGAGCGCTTCAGCAACGCCTCGGCGAGCGCCGCCGGTTCGTGGAAGTCCTCGCCCCGGAACGCGATCGGACGGTGCTTGGGCCCGGGCGGCGGGGTCGGACCGGGCGGCGGCGGGGCGACCCGGCTGCGGACCACCTCCGGGCTCTCGCCCTTCAGCCAGGCCCGGACCTGCGGCGCCGTCCACCGGTCGGCCGGGTCCTTGGTGAACAGGCCCTGGAGCAGCAGCCGGTGGCGCTCCTCGGCGACGGCGGTGAGGTCCACCTCGTCGTCCATCACCAGCCGGAACTGCAGTGCCTCGTCGCTGACCAGGCCACCGTCCGCGCGGCGGTAGCGGCTCGCGCCGGTGAACACCTCGTAGAGGATGGTGCCGAGCGCCCACCACGGCCCGGCCGGGTCGTTGCTGCCCGCGAGTTGTTCCGGTGCCATGTAGGCGACGGTGACCTGCATGTCGGTGGAGAAGCGACGACTGGCGGTGAGCTTGGCCACGCCGCCGAAGTCGGCCACCACGAACTCGGTGGCGGAGCCGCCGTTCCGGCCGCCCCCGCGGACCAGGATGTTGGCGGGCTTGAAGTCGACCGGGTTGCGCTTGATCCTCACCTGCCAGAACTCCAGCAGGTCGACGAGTTCGCGGATGATCCGCTCGGTCGCGCCGCGGCGGCCGAGGCGGCCCTCTTGGCGCAGCTCGGCGACGTGGTCGGCGAGGGTGGTGGGAAGGTACTCCATCGCCAGCCAGTCGCAGAGCGCGCCCGCGTGCTCGACCTGGCCGTGGCCGAGGATCTCGGGGACGTGGCGGCGGAAGAGCGGGTCGCTGGCGAGGTGGGCGAGGAGTTCGGTGTCGGCCCGCACGCCCGGGTTGCCGACCTTCACGGCCGCGTAGCCGTCGCCGTCGCCGCTTCCCCTGTTGCTGCCCCTGCTGCTGCCACGGCCGTCGGCGCGGCTGACGTGCCAGACGGTGCCCTCGCTGCCGGAGCCGACCCGGCCGACGGGGTGGTAGCGGTCGGTGAGGGCGGTGGGAAAGTCGGCGGGACCGGCAGGCGGGACGCTGGTGGGCGGGGTGGCGGCGGGTGGAGCAGCGGTGGGTGGAGCAGCGGCGGTGGGTGGAGCGGCGGTGGGCGACGGTTCGGCGGGGGTCCTGGGCGGGACCGGGCCGCCCGGGCGCTGGACGCGGGTGCGTGCGCCGGGAACGGTGCCCGTAGCGGCGGCGGTGCCGGGGTCGGTCTTCGGGCGTTGTACGCGGGTACCCGGGCTCTCGGCGGAGGCGCCGGGGTCGGTGCGCGGCCGTTGCACGCGGGTACGCGGGCTCTCGGCGGAGGCGCCGCCGGGCGCGTCCGGCGTCGGGCCCTGTCCCTGGCCCTGACCCTGGCCCTCGCCCTTGCCCCGGCCGGGCCGCTGGACGCGGGTGGGCGGGCCGGGCTCCGGCGGTGTGTCGGCCATCGCGCCGTTCTCCTCCTCACGGCCCCGGCTCACCGGGGCGCGCCGAACTCGTCGATCTCGACCACCTGGACGTCCAGGTCCAGCGCGAACCTCAACCGGTTCCCCGGTCCGATCCGGGTCGGCGCCTCGATCCGGCGGCCGTCGACGAAGGTGCCGTTGGTCGACCCCAGGTCCTCGACGTACAGCGCGCCGTCGGTCCAGCACAGCCGGGCGTGGTGCCGGGAGAGCTGGTCGAGGCCGGCCAGGCCGGGGACCGCCGCGCAGTCGGGCTCATCGCGGCCGATCGCCAGTCCGCCGCCCCCGCGCCGGTGTTCGGCGCGGACGGGCAGCAGTACCCCGGCGACGACCAGGGCCAGCCGGACCACCGGCGGTCGGGCGGGTCGCGGCTGTTGCCGGCGGTCCTGTTGCTGCTGCCGGCGCTGGTCCTGCTGCCGGTGCTGGTTCTGCTCCGGTTGCGCCGCGCGGGCCGGGCGCGCCGGGCGGGCCGGGCGCGCCGGGCGGGTCGCGGCCTCCGGGTCGGTGGCCGGCCGGGGACCGGCGGACACACGGTCGACCGGGGTTTCGGCCGGGGCGTCGGCCGGGGTGTCGGCCGGCGGGATGTCCTCGGCCGGGTCGTAACGCTCCAGTTGCTGGAACATGTGCACCTGGCAGTACCCCCGGGTGGCGGAGGGCGGGCACTCCCCCGGTGCTCCCACCGGGCAGCGGTAGATCACGGTCGCCACGAGGTCTCCCGAAGGGTCACGCCGCGTCGGACCAGGTCTCGTTCGATCCGGCCCAGGTCCCCGGGGCGCGGCACCCCGATCACCCGGACCTCGCCCTCGCTCACCCGCACCTGGAGCTCGGGCCGCTCCGGCCGGTGCTCCAGGTAGGGCGCGTACCGCTCCCGGCCGAGCGCCGTGCGGGTGGTCAGCCGCTGGTTGGCCGAACCGCGCCAGGCGAGCCGGGTGGGCTGCCCGGCCCGGTAGCGGCCGGTGATCACCGCGTCCGCGCCGTCCAGCGCGGCGGCGGTGGCCGGTTCGGCGGCCAGTTCCTCCGGTTCCCAGCCGGTGTACACCAGCAGGTCGGCCGGGCGCCCCGCCCGGCGGCGTTCGGCGTCGGCGGCGGCGAGCAGCGCGGCGAGGGCGGCCGGCTGCTCCAGTGGTTCGCCGCCGCTGACGGTGAGGCCGTCGAGTCCGTCGTCGAGTGCCGCCCGCCAGAGTGCGGCGAACCGCTCGACGGTCAACTCCCGTGCTCCGGTGGCCTCCCAGGTGTGCCGGGACATGCAGCCGGGGCAGGCCAGGGTGCAGCCCTGGAACCAGATGCCGAGCCGTCGGCCGGGCCCGAGCGAGGTCACAGGGCGGTAGACCTGGCCGACGAGGGCCGCGGCGGCCGGGGTCGCGGCCTGGGTCGCGGTCTCGGTGGCGGTCTCAGCAGCGGCAGCCGCCGGGAGGCCGCCGTCCGGGCTCAGCCCTGCCACCGCTCGACCTCCAGCCGGTAGCCCTCGCCGTCCCCGTCGCCCTCGATCGCGACGACCTGGAGCCGCTCGCCCCGGCGGGGCGGGGTCCGGAAGACCTCCTTGGCGAGCGGGTTGACCAGCGCCGACTCGACGGCGGTCAGCACTCCTCGGCCGCCGTGGTCCAACCGCCGGGTCGCCTCGACCCGCAGCACCTCCCACGCGTCGTCGGCGAGGGTCAGCTCGGCGCCGTGGGCCTCCAGGACGCGGCCCACGACGGAGGCAATGGCCTTGTCGAGGATCCGCGGCACCCACTTCTCCTGCATGAAGTCCATCGGGATGAAGTTGTCACCGAAGCGGTTGCGCAGCTCGGGCCGCTTGATGCTGTCGTTGAAGAAGGCGTCGAAGGCTTCCCGCAGGCTCTGGCGGACCACCGTCGGATCGTCGTGGCGGCTCAGTGGGCGCCGGTTGGTGCGGGGAGCGACCTCCGTGGCGCCGGTGCTCCCGGCCGCGCCGGTGCCACTGGTGCCACTGGTGCCACCGCTGCCGCCCGCGTCCCCGGTGCCCGCCTCGCCCTTCGGCGGCTCGCCCATCACGGCGGCCGTGATGCCGAGGTTCGAGGTGAAGATCAGGACGCACTCGGTGAAGTAGACGGTGGCGCCCCGGCCGTCGGTGAGCCGGCCGTCCTCCAGGATCTGGAGGAAGAGGTCGAACAGCCGGGGGTTCGCCTTGTCGATCTCGTCGAAGAGCAGCACGCTCATCGGGTTGGCCCGGACGGCGTTGGTGAGTTCACCGCCGGCGTCGTGGCCGACGAAGCCGGGCGGGGCGCCGATCAGCCGGTCCCGGGCGTGCTCCTCGGCGAACTCGCTCATGTCGAAGCGGATCGGCCGGGCGTCCTTGCCGAGGATCATCTCCGCGACGCCCTTGGCGAGTTCGGTCTTGCCGACACCGGTCGGGCCGGAGAGGAACAGGGTGCCGCGCGGCCGGCTGGGCGAGCTGGACGCCTGCGCGCCGTTCAGCCCGGCCGCCGAGCGCATGAAGATCTCCAGGGTGCGGCGCACCGCGTACGGCTGGCCGATCACCTTGCCGTTGAGGAACTCCTCGCCCGTGGCGATGCGTTCGCGCAGTTCGTCGGTGGCCCACGGGTTGTCGAGCACGCCGATCCGGTAGAGCCGGGCCGCTTCGTCCAGCCGTTGCACCGGCAGGTTCCGGTCCAGGGCCATCCTGCCGATCGCCATCACCTCCGAACTGCCCATGCCGTGCGAGGAGTCGGCGAGCGCCTTGGCCGCCGTCGCGGTCTCGGTCTCGGTGAGGGCCGGTCCGCCGGTCGCCGCCTGGTAGCGGGCGAGCCCGCCGACCACGTGCCGGGCGGCGGCGAGCCGCTGGTCGTGCGGCGGCTGCGGGACGCTGATCACCCGCACCGCACGGCTGCCGACCGCGAACTCCCGGGGCAGCTCCTCCTGCCGTTCCACCACCCAGAACACCGTGTTGTACGGCGTGACGGCGCTCGCGCCCTGCACCGGCCGGGCGGTGTGGCCCAGTTCCTCGGCGGCCGCGAACAGCCGGGCGGCCTCCCCCGCGACGGGTGCCTGCGGCGAGCCGAGCCGGCCGGAGTAGGGGACGACCAGTCCGATCGGCGGGCCGGGGTGGTGGACGACGCCCACCATCGCGTCGCGCAGCCGGTCCAGCATCTCCGGCTCGTCCTCGTCGTCGGTGCCGTCCGTGCCCTGACTGTCCCGGCCGCGCCGCCACTTCTCGTCCCGCTCGGCGAACTCCCTCAGCACCGCCGGTACTTGGTCGACGGTCGCACTCAGCCGCAGCAGCGTGATCCGCTCGTGCACCTGGTCGAGGAAGGCGAGCGCGCCGTAACCCCGGGCGGCGCAGAGGGACTCGATCACCCCGCCGAGGCTGTACGGCGCAAGGGTGGGGCTGCTGCCGGCCGCGTGGTCGTCGGGCAGCAGGTACTGGTCGCGGACGTTGCCGGTCAGCAGCACCTGCGGGTGCACGGTGAGTGCCATGTCCAGCTCGCGGATCCAACTGGGCGTCGCGGGGCGGGGGTCGGCGCCGCCCCGGGTGGCGTCGGAGCCGGGCGGCGGCGCGTCCTTGCGCAGGCCGGCCGGCCCGTTCCCCTGCTGCTCAGCGCTCACGGCCACGCTCCTGCGGCTTGCGGACGGCGGCGGCGCCGGTGGTGCCGGAGCGCTTCGACCGGCCGCCGCGGCGGCGCGGGGCCGCGGCGGACGGCGGCTGCGGCCACGACCCGCCGGGGACGAGGCCCGCGGCCATCGCACCCGGCACCATCGCGGACGTCCGCTCCAGCCGCACGCCCTGCAACCGGACGCCCTCCTCGATCGCGGGCAACTGCTCCTCGCAGAACCACTGCTGGACGCTCTCGTCCTGCTCCTCGTCCTGCCAGGCGTCACCGGTCCCGGCGTCCTCCCGGCGGACCACCGCCGTGGAGAGGGTCGCCCGGTCCGGGGCCAGCACCAGGCGCAGCCCGTACCCGGCGGCCGGTGGCTCGCCGCCGTCCCCGGCCTGTCCGGCCCCGGTCTCTCCGTCCCCGGCCGCTCCACCCGCAGCCGCGACGGCCCGGCCCGGATCCGGGTCGCCGAACGGCACCACCACCTCGCCCTCGGCGGCGAGCAGGTCCTCGAAGTCCTCGCCTACCAGGTAGTCCCGCTCGCGCAGCACCTCGGCGAGCGCCGCCGCCACCGGCACCCGGTTGCGGCGGGCGTCGGCCCGCGCCACGGCCGCCTCCACGGCGGGCCGCAGGAAGGCCGGGTCCTCGGCGGCGGCGAGGTCGGCGAGCAGCCGGTCCCGCTCGGCCGGCTCCGCCTCCCGCACCAGCTCGGCCAGGGCGGCCCGCAGTTCGGCCCGCTCCTCGTCGCGGGCGCGGCGCCCCACCGAGTGCTGGACCAGGGCGGCGAGGTCGGTGAGCGTGGCCCGCACATCGGGGACGGTGGCGGCCGCCCTGAGGGCGCGGACCAGGCCCGCCACCCGTTCCAGGTCGGCCGGGTCGCAGCGGGGCACGTCGCGGTCGAGGACCGCCTGCGCCTCGACGAGCGCGCCGGCCCGGACCCGCTCGACGCGGTCGGCCTGCTCGGCCCGGGCCTGCTCGGCGGCGGCCTCGGCCGCCGCCTTCGCCTCTCCGGCACTTCGGCGCGTCTCCGCGCGGGTCGGGCGGATGCGCTCCGGTTCGGCCACCGCCTCCGGCAGCACGGCAGACCACACGTCCTGCACCGCCTCGGCCAGCTCCTGGGCGGCCCGCGCGTTCGCCGCCCGGGCCCGCTCGACCGCCCGCGTCAGCTCGGCCTCGTCCGCCCCGGCCCCGACGGTCACCGTCTCCACCGTGACCCGGGCTGTCCGGTAGGCGCGCCGCAGCTGCCCGGCCTCCCCGCGCAGCCCCTGGGCCTGCTCGTTCAGCTCGCCCAGCCGGGCCCGCAGCTCCGCCCGTCGCGCCTCGGCCCGGCGCAGGTTCTCGGCCCGCTGCGCCTCGGCGGCGAGGCGGGCGCGCAACTGCCGGCGGCGCTCGGCCTCCTGGTTGACATAGGACCACCCGTATCCCGCGGAACTGCTCACCGGCCGCCTTCCGAGCGCGAGTCATGACCTGCGTCGCGCACCACCGACCGGGAGCTTGGCACCGGTCCGGTTCTCACCCCGTGCGCGCCACCGGGGCCGGTGCGGGTCGTGTACGAGACATCTCGACCGCGCGCGAACCGGCACCGCCCCCGAAGTGCTGCTGATGGCCCATCATGCCGCAGATCAGGCAGTCACGTTCCGCCTTTGCCAATCCGGGATCATCGCCCGCGGCCGCCCGCAGCCGCCGCTTTCGCGCTACATTGGCGCTCGGCCGGCGGACACGGGAGACCAGAGCGGAGGGCGAGGGGCGATGGCGATGACCGAACTCCTCGACGTCCTGCACGAGCACTGGGACGAGGTCCAGGAGCATCTGGACGAAACCGCCAGGGCGGCCGTCGTGGCCCTGCTCGACGCACCGTCCGCCGACCCGGAGCGGACCGCCCGGAGGATCGTCCGGCTGGTGCTGGCGGCCCTCCCGGACGGGCACCCGGTGCGGGCCGCGCTTGAGGACTCGGTCCGCTACTCACGGGCCGTCCGGGTCGAATCTTTGAACCGTGACGCCGTCCTACAGGTGCTCGACCTGGTCCGCGGACGGTCCGCGGACCGCGGCGGGCCCGAGACTCCTGCCGAGGCCGACGCGCTGCCCGTCCCGCCCGACGACGCCGACGACTGGCTGCTCGACGCGGACTCCGTCAGCGCCGCCGACTACCGGGCCGGCGGGCACGACCCCGCCGATCCCGACCTGATCCGGCTGACCGACCGCCAGGGCACCGTCCGGCTGCCGTCGTTCCAGTTCGACGGCGCCTCCGGCCGGCCGCTGCCCGTCGTGGTCGCCGTCAACCGCCTGCTCGACGCGGACGACGACCCGTGGGGCGTGGCCGACTGGTGGCTCGGCGCCAACGCCTGGCTGGACGCCGTCCCCGCCCGCCTGCTGGGCACCCCCGGCGAGCACGGCCTGCTCGCCGCCGCCCGCGCCGAGATCGCGGACTGGTGACCGCATGCCCGACGTGAAGGTCCCCTCCCCCGCCGCGCGCGCCACCCCGCACCTAGACGTGCTGCCCGCCGGCACCGTGCTCCACCGCGTGCACTCGGCCGCCTACCCGGCCACCTCGTTCAACCCGAACCCGTCCGACACCCACTACGAGGGCGGACGGTTCTGCTCCTACCAGGGCGACGGCAGTCATCTGCCCTACCTGTACGCGGGGTTCTCCGAGCGCACGGCCGTGATGGAGACCCTGGTCCGGGGCATCCCCTTCGACGAGCGCGGCTGGCGCCGGATCCGGCGCGCCTCGGTGCGGGGCCGGGTGCTGTCACGGATCGAGACCACCTGCGACATCCCGCTCGTCGGCCTGATGACGCTCGACCAGCTCGCGGCCGTCCACCAGGACGAGTGGCTGATCCACTCCACCCCGGACGCCTACCCGCACACCCGCCGCTGGGCCGCCTGGATCCGCGGCCAGGCGCCGGAGGCGCTCGGCCTGCGCTGGCCGTCCAAGCGCGACCTGGGCGGCAGCGCCTGCATCCTCTACGAGCACGACGCCGCCACTCCCCTCGTCAAGCCGGTCGACCCCGCGCCCGTCCCGCTGGACACCGCCGAGGGCGCCGCCCTGCTCAACCTCCTGCTCGCCCCGGCCCGCACCCACGTCGACCCGCCGCGGCGCCAGGGCCTGTAAGCGGATCTTTCGGACCGTCACCGCCCTGTCCGGACAGGGAGTTCGCGGGCTCGGCGGCGTTGTGACCTCGGCCGCCCCGGTACTGTGCACGGGTCCATGTGATCGTTTCAACAGGGGGAAACAGAATGGCCACCCGTGTCACAACACCGGGCACCACGATCGGATCGGTGCGTTCCGCCGACGGAACCGCCATCGGCTACCGCAGCGTCGGCTCCGGTCCGGGGCTCCTGCTGATACCCGGGGCGTTCGCGCTCGCGGCCGACTTCGACGGGCTGGCGGCGGAGTTGGCGGACCGCTTCACGGTGCACACCGTCGAGCGGCGGGGGCGCGGGACGAGCGGCCCGCAGGGTGTCGCGTACAGCGCGGCCGCCGAGTGCGCGGACATCGAGGCCGTCCGCGCGGCCACCGGAGCGCGGTTCGTGTTCGGCCACAGCTTCGGCGGCTTCCTGACCCTGGAGGCCGCGCTGGCCGGCTCCGCCTTCGAGCGGATCGCCGTCTACGAGCCCGGCGTGTCCGTCGACGGCTCCATCCCCTTCGACTGGGCCGAGCGGTGCCGCCGCGAACTCGACGCCGGGAAGCCGGCCGAGGCGTTCCTGACCTTCGTCCGCGGCGTCAACCCCGGGACCAGCGGCAAGGCACCGCGCTGGCTGCTGCGGCTGATCCTCCCGCTCGCCCTGAAGAAGCCCGAACGGCCGCAGAAGCACGCCCTGTTGCCCGCCGCGATCCGCGAACACGCCGAGATCGCCGCCCGGGACAACACCTTCCGCGAGTACGGGCGGCTCGACCGGCCTGTGCTGCTCATGGCGGGCAAGGAGGCCCGCAGCACCGGGGCGGGACGTGCGGCCACGTCCGTGCACGAGGTCCTGCCCGGCTCCCGGCTGCTGCTCTGCCCGAAGCTGGACCACTTCGGCCCCGAGACGGATCCCGCCGCCGTCGCCCCGGCGGTGGCGGACTTCTTCCTGGAGCCGTCCGCCCGGTAGCGGTCCGGCCGGGCAGCGGGTGCCTTCGACGGTCGGCTTCAAGGGTCTTGGCGGAACCGGCTCGCCTGTCCCTCGTCGACGTCCTGGTCGGCGGCTTCGTTGGCGCGGTCGATCTCGGCCATGTGCTCCTCGGCCCAGGTCCGCAGCCCCGCAAGCGCGGATTCCAGGGACAGCCCGAGTCCGGTGAGCCGGTAGAAGACCCGCGGCGGCACGGTCGGTTCGACGCGGCGCGACACCAGCCCGTCGCGGGTCAGGCTCCGCAACGTCACGGACAGCATCTTCTGCGAGACGCCGGGCATCCGGCGTCTCAGCTCCGCGAAGCGCACCTCGTCCGGTGCGGCGTCGGCGAGCGTCCTGACGGCCATGGACGTCCACTTCGTGCCGATGCGGTCCAGCAACTGCCGCGTCGGGCACTGGGGATCGAACAGATCGCCGCGTACCCCGCGACCGGCGGCCCGGGTTCCTCGGGTGGTCACCTGCGGCTCACCACCTTCCCTGAAAGTGCCGTCTAGGAAGCGTTCGGGCAGTTGCCTATCGTTCAGTGGTCACCAATGGTAACCACCCGGAGGAGCCGTTTTGCCCGTCCCCACCGCACACCGCCTGCACCGCATCACGACGAACGGTGTCCGGCTCAATGTCGCGATCGCCGGGGCCGGACCTGCGGTTCTCCTGCTGCACGGCTTTCCGCACACCTGGCAGCTCTGGAGCGGCATCATGGACCGACTGGCCGGGCAGTACCGGGTCATCGCCCCGGACCTGCGCGGCTTCGGCGCCAGTGAACACGCCGCCGAGGGTTACGACGCGGGCACCCTCGCCGCCGACGCCGAAGGGCTGCTCGACGCACTCGGCGAGCCCTCGGCAGCGGTGGTCGGTATCGACGCGGGCACCGCCCCCGCCGTCCTGCTCGCGCTGCGCCGGCCCGACCTCGTCCGGCGCCTGGTCGTGATGGAGGCACTGCTCGGCCAACTGCCCGGAGCAGAAGACGTCGTCGCGGGCGGCGCCCCGTGGTGGTTCGGCTTCCACGCCGTCCCCGGCCTTGCCGAGACCGTCCTGGCGGGCAACGAGGCCCCGTACATCGACTGGTTCCTCGACTCGGGGACGCTAGGGCGAGGAGTACCCGACGACATCCGTGCGGCCTTCGTCCGCGCGTACACCGGGAGCGAGGCCCTGCGCTGCGCGTTCTCCTACTACCGGGCCCTGCCCACCAGCGCGCAGCAGATCCAGGACGCCGTCGCGACGGCCCGGCTGACCATGCCCACCATGGCCGTCGGTTCCCACCCCGTCGGCACCGGGCTCGAACGCCAACTCCGTCCTGTCGCCGATGATCTGGTCGGACACCATCTCCAGGACTGCGGCCACATCATCCCCCTCGACCGCCCCGACGCATTGTTCGCGCTCCTTGCTCCCTTCCTCTCCGCCGACCTGCCGAAGTGACCGGAACGGGCCGGGGCCGAAAGGACCGCGGTCGGCGGTTCGGGCGTTCGTCCCCCGCTCAGTAGTGACCCTGGTTCGCCCTGTCCGGCACCGGGTGCGTGGCCGCGGCGTCCTGGTTGAGTTCGTAGGCGGTGGGCGCCGGGGCCTCCCGCTCGACGGCGTGCGACGGCGTCGCGAGGCCGAACGCGGCGCCCGCCACGACCACGCTCACTACGGCCATTTTGCCGCGAAGAATCGCCGCCGCCCGGCCCCGACCGGGAGCCATGCCCCGCCTCGGCAACCTCCCGGCCCCGCAGGCGGCTTGACCGTGAGCGCGAGTCGCGCCGTCAGGCGGCCGGGAGGGTGCCGAGGGCCTGGATGCCGGTGCGGCCGGACCGGAAGACGGCCGGGCCGGCGGCGGCCAGGGCGATGCGGGTGTACTCGGTGTCGGCGGCGAGGTGGCCGGTTCGTCGCGCCAGTGCAGCCGGCCCGTGGCGAGGTCGTGGGCGAAGAGGCGGTCGTCGTTCGTCCCGACGTAGACCGCGCCGCCCGCCGCTGCCGCCGAACTCATGCCCCGGCCCAGGCCCCTGGGGACGGTGGCCGTCCAGCGGGTGTCGCCCGTGCCCGCGTCCAGGGCGGTCAGGTCGGTGCCGCTCAGCAGGCACACCGTCCCGTCGGCCACCGCGAGTTCGCCCAGGCTGTGGCGCTGCGCCCGCCGCCACAGCGGCCGGCCCGAGACCGCGTCCAGGGCGTGCACGGTCGAACCTCCCGTCGCGGGGTCGTTGCACACCGCATGGAGGGTGCCCCGGTGCACGGTCGGCGCGAAGTCGACCGGGCCGACGGCCTCCTGCGCCCAGCGCTGTGCGCCGCTCTGCACGTCGAAGGCGAACAGTCCGCCCGTCCGGCCGGGCACGTACACGGTGTCGCCGACCACGAGCGGCACCGGCGAGACGTTCGCCGGAGTGCTCCAGCGGACCTCGCCGGTGGCCAGGTCGTGGCAGCGGAGCGCGTTCCCGTACCCCGTCAGGACGCGGTCGCCGGCCACCACGACACCCTGTTCCGCCGGCAGGTCCCGCCAGTCGGGGACCTGGACCTCCCAACGCACCTGCCCCGACGCCGCGTCGAGGGCCCGGACGCCGGTCGCGGAGTTCACGCAGACCGTCCCGTTCCCGGCGGCGAGCGGCCAGCCGCCCGGGGAGTCGGCAGCGTCGGCCGAGGTCACCTCCCGGCTCCAGCGGACGGTGCCGGTGCGCGGATCGTGGGCCCGGACGGTGCCGTCGTACCCCGACACGTAGAGGCTCTCGCGCGGGCCCGCGGGCAGCACCATCCGCCCGCCGGCGGCGGCCGTGCTCCAGATCCGGGGGCCGCGTACGGGCACCCGGTCCGCCCACCACCGGACGCCGGCCGGGACCGCGAGGGCGCCGAGGCCGCCCACGGTGCTGAGCAGCAGTCGGCGGCGGTGGATCGCGGGCCGGGGAGCGCCGGCGGGGGCTGCGGGCCCGGTGGGGTGCGTATCGGGGGTCACGTCGGAGGTCACGTCGGAGGTCACCCCGGAGAGGACTTCGTGCACCGACCGGACGGTTCCGGCGGGGGCGGAGGACGGCCCTTTCGGGCAACGCGCCCGAAGGACCGAGGCCCTCCGGGCGCCCGGATCAGTCGGCGTCCGTCTCCACCGGTTCGTCGGCGCGCTGGTCCTCGGTGGTGCCGAGGCGCCAGTACCCCATGAAGCAGACGGCGCGCCGGTCGTAGCCGCGCTCGCCGACCAGGTGGCGGCGGAGTTCCCGGACGGCCGCCGCCTCCCCCGCGATCCACGCGTACGGCGTGCCGGAGGGCAGTTCGGCGGCGCGGACGGCGGCGGGGAGGGCGGGGGTGCCCGGCGCGCCCCGGTGCAGCCAGGTGATCGTGGTGCCGGGCCGGTCGGCGGGGAGGTAGTGGTGCTCCGTCGGCCCCTCGACCTCGGCGAACACCCGGACCGGCAGGCCGGCGGGAAGTTCGTCGAGGATCGCGGCGACGGCGGGCAGGGTGGACTCGTCCCCCGCCAGCAGCACCCAGTCCGCCGCGTCGGGCAGCTGGAACTCGACGCCGCCGGCCTCCTCGACCGCCGGTCCGCAGACGATCACCCGGTCACCGGGCGCCGCCGTCTCCGCCCAGCGGGAGCCGGGACCGTGGTCGCCGTTGACGGCGATGTCGATGTCCACCTCGTCGGGGTCGTGGCGCTGCGCGCGGACGGTGTAGGTGCGCAGCACCGGGCGGACGGCCGGGTCCATCGTGCGCCAGTGCTGGTACCAGCCGAACTCGTCCTCGCCCTCGGGCAGCAGGGGTTCGCTCTGTCCGGGGAGCGGCAGCAGGAGCTTCACGCGTTGGTCGAGCCCGCCGTTGACGAACCCGGCGAGGCTGGGGCCGCCCAGGGTGATGCGGGCCATGTGCCGGGTGATCCTGGCGGTCCGGACCACCTGGAGCGGGAAGAGCAGGAATCGCGCGGGGGCGGTGGTGCTGGTCAGGGCCGTCTCCTCTCACCTGAATTTAGGTAAGGCTAACCTACCTGAGAGGTCGTTCGCCCCCGTCCGTCCGCGCGGGTTCGTTGGAGTGACGTGGCGCCGCCGAGGAGCGCGGAGGCACCGGCGGCGCGCAGGAGCGCGCCGACGGCGCGGCGGGGCGGCCGCGACCCCCGGCGACGAAGAGGTAGTCCTCCCCGCCGACCAGTGCGGCCACGATGCGGTCGGCGCCGTTCCAGGTCATCTCCGCCACTCCCCCTCGCCGCTCCCCTGCCCTGACCCCCTCAAGCGTATCTTTGATGTGCCCGTTGAAACTTTGCTGCTCTCCGCCCGGGGAATCGGCTGTAAAGTTTCAAAGTGCCATCAGAACCGATGAAGAGACTGCGACCGGTCGACCTGGGACGCGAGCACGGCCTCTCGGCGCAGGCCGTCCGCAACTACGAGCAGGACGGCTTCCTTCCGACCGCCGAGCGGACGCCCACCGGGTACCGGATCTACACCGGGCTGCACGCGGCGGCGCTGCGCACCTTCCTCGCCCTCGTCCGCGCCTACGGGCACGGGACCGCCGGGGCGGTCATGAACGCCGTCCACGCGGGCCGGACCGACGACGCCCTGACCGCGCTCGACCACGGCCACGCCCAGCTGCTCCGCGACCGGGAGACCCTCGCCTCGGTCCGCGGGGCGGTGGAGCACCTGGCGCAGGCCGCGGAGCCCGCCCCCGACCCCGGCCCGCTCGCCCTGAGCATCGGCGAACTCGGGCACCGCCTCGGACTCACCCCGGCCACCCTGCGCACCTGGGAGGCCGCCGGCATTCTCCTCCCCCAGCGCGACCGCGCGACCGGCCACCGCGTCTTCCGCGCCACCGACGTCCGCGACGCCGAACTCGCCCACCTGCTGCGGCGCGGCGGCTACCGCTTGCCGCACATCGCGGCCGTCGTCGGCCAGATCCGCACTGCGGGCGGCACCAGCGCGCTCGCCGCCGCCCTGACCGACTGGCAGGAGCGGCTCACCACCCGGGGCCTGGCCATGCTGAGCGCCGCCGCCCACCTGGACACCTACCTGACGGCGGCCGCCCACGACGGCCGGGCGTGAACGGCTCGGCCACCCCGAGCCCCGTCCACCCCGAGCCCTGTACACCCCGAGCCCGACCACCGGGCGCCCGACCACCGGGCGCCCCGGCCGGGGTGCCCCGTCACAAAGCCGTCGGCTGCGGGCTCATCGCTCGCTCGTACAGCTTCTCCCGCGCCCGCCCGAGCAGTTCGGCGGCCTTCTTCCGCGACGCCTCCTCCGCCCTGTCGAGTGCACCCGGGTAGTCCGCGGACATCCCCGAACCCGCGCCGTAGTCGACATCGACGGCCAGGCGCAGATTCCCGTCGCAGAAGGCCGACGTGAAGCGCAGCTGGTCGACCGGCCCGGGGACGGTGTCCGTGAGCGGGTGCCGGACCGACACCCGGTACCCCTCCTGGCCGAGCCCACCGCCGTCGGTTCTCTCGAACTTCCGGGTCTCCGTCGGCTTGGGCCCGCCGATGGGCGACCTGGCGTTCTCCGCCGAGACCTCCAGCCAGTGGCAGCCGCGGGCCGCCTCGAAAACCGTCGCATCGATGCTCACCCGCCAGTCCTCCGTGGCCGGACCACCGTCGTAACTGCAGCTGAGCGTCTTGGACGGGTCGCTCGCGATCCCCGCGCTCGTCACCGGTATCGAGTCCCTCAACTCCCCCGGCAGGCCGGGATCCCCCACCACCGCGCAGAGGTCGCCGACCGTGCGGTACCAGCCGACCTGCTTCGCCTTGCTGTCACCACTACCACTACCACTACCACTACCACTACTGCCACCGCCGCCGCACGCGGTGAGAAGAACGAGGCCCGCAGCCGCAAGGGCAGCCGCGCCGGTACGGAAGGCTCGGTTTCGATTCGTCACGGCGCCAGGTTAGCCCCACCCTCCGTCAGCACCCCGGGACGACAACTCCTGTACCGGTAAAAGCCTGTGACCCAGTGCCAGTTCACGAATGACGAGGAAGCGGCCCCGGCACCCGGAGCGGCAGGGACGACCCCCGCGGGGTTCAGACGCGGTCGAGCGGGCGGTGCGGGCCCGGGGGCAGGTCGACCTCGATCGGGTCGCCGGGGTGGATCGTGCCGCCCGCCCGGACCACGCCCATGATCCCCGCCCGGCGGACGATGTTGCCCTCCTCGTCGCGGCCCACGACCTGCTTCAGCAGGCCGTCCTGGAACGCGTCGATCTGCACGCACGGGTTGCGCAGCCCGGTGACCTCGACCACGGCCTCGGCGCCGATCCGCAGCAGGGTGCCGACCGGCAGGCCGAGCAGGTCGATCCCGCGGGTGGTGACGTTCTCGCCCAGCTCGCCGGGCGCCACCGCGAAGCCCTGCTCCGCCACCTCGGCGAACAACTCCTCGTGGATGAGGTGCACTTGCCGCAGGTTCGGCTGCGTCGGGTCCTGCGCGACGCGGGAGCGGTGCTTGACGGTCACCCCCGCGTGCGCGTCGCCCGCCACGCCGAGGCCGGCGATCAGGGTGATGCTCGCCCGGTTCGGTTTGGTGAAGGTGTACTCACCGCTGCTGCTGACCGCCGTGACCGTTCCACTCATCCGTGCGCATCCTCCTGTGCGGGCCCAAGATCCCCACCCACCCTAGACCTGCCCGTCGGCAGTCCGGAGGCACGGGGGCGATGACCGGTTCCACGGACAGGCCGAAGGACGGCGCCGCGCGTTCGGTCGAGGCGCGGCTGCGGGACGCGCTCGACCTGGGCGACCGCGACGAACTGCGCGCCCTGTACGAGCGGTTGGGGCGCCCCCGGGTGGCCCTCACCGAGGCCGGCTTCCACTGGATCGACGAGCGGACCGGCGGGGCGCTGGTCCCCGGCCTGGAGGTCCGCTACTTCGGCGAGTGGACGGAGCTCTGCATCGACACGCTGCTGTTCCTGTGGCAGGACTGAACGGGCCGGTGGATCAACGGGACTCGCCCTGCTCGTCGGCGGGCTCGTCCGCAGGCTCGTCCGCGGGCTCGTCGAAGGGCCAAACGATCTCCAGGCGGTTGTCCGGGTGGTCCGGCGTCCCGGTCCAGCGGCGGTACACCAGCCGGACCGGGCCCGCGAAGGCGAAGCCGTGCCCCGTGATCCAGTCGGCGACGGCGTCGTACCCGCCGAGGATCCGCGGGAACTCGGCGGCCTCGCCCTCGACCTCGGTACAGGCGAGGGTGTTCGCGGGCAGCTCGCACACGATCATGCCCTCGGGCAGGTCCACGGGCTGCGCGCCGTCCGGCCGGAACGGCAGGCACGCCTCGACGAGCGTCTCGTTCTCGTCGTCGCACACCCCGTGGAAGCGGGCGAACGCGGGCCCGGTGAAGGTGAGCGGGCCGCGGCCGGCGACCTCGTACATCTCCTGGTAGGCGGTGCGGAGGAAGGCGCTGAGCCCCGAGTTGTCCACGGTCGCCCCGCGGACGAGGATCCGTTCGGCGGCGCCCTGGCGGACGGTGACGCGGTGGGTCATCCCTGCTCCTTCGGTGAGTCGGTCCAACAGGCCGTGGACGACGGAGCGCTGTACCTCCAGCCGCCGCTCGGCGGCCAGCAGCCGTGCCCGCAGGGCGGCAGCGAGTGTCTCCTCGCCGCCGCCGAGCAGCCGGCCCACCTCCTCGACGGGGATGTCCAGTTGCCGCAGCGCCCTGATCGACTGCGCCGTACGCACCTGGTCGCGCCGGAAGTACCGGTAGCCGCTCACCGGATCGACGAACGCCGGCAGCAGCACGCCACTGGCGTCGTAGTGCCGGAGCGCGGTCACCGAGAGGCCGCTGGCCTGCGAGAACTGCCCGATCGGCAGCAGGTTTCTCCTGTCCACGGCCCCGACTGTGCCGTCTCGTGCCACCCGAGAGTCAAGCCCCTCCGAGGACGACGACCCTGCGTTCAAGATGGCGGCCCGGCGTTCATGGGGTGCCGTCGGCGTGGTCGCCGAGGGTGAGCAGGACGCGGCGGAGCAGTTCGGTGAGCCGCTCGCGTTCGGCGGTGGTGAGCCCGGCGAGCTGGCGTTCCTCACCCACGAGGTGGTGCTCGACGAGACGGTTGGTCAGCTCCCGGCCGGCGTCGGTGAGGGAGATCAGCACCCGGCGGCGGTGGGCGGGGTCGACGGCCCGGTCCACCAGGCCCTTCTCCACGAGGTGATCGATGCGGTTGGTGAGCGCCGCGGAGCTGACCATCGCGGCCGCGCTGAGTTCACCGGCGGTGAGGACGTTCGGCGGGCCGGAGCGGAGCAGGGTGGCCAGGACGTCGAACTCCCAGGGCTCGACGCCGTGCGCGGTGAGGTTCTCCTTGATCCCGCGCTCCAGCAGCCGGGAGGCGCGGGAGAGGCGACCGATCACGGCCATGGGCGAGGTGTCGAGGTCGGGGCGGACCGCCCGCCACTGCGCGGTGATGCGGTCGACGCCGTCGTGCTGCGGCTGCTGTTCCGTCATACGCCGGAGTCTAACATTTCGACATGGAAGTGTTTGACATCGCGGATCATGGCTCCCTATAGTTTCGACATCGAAATGTTCGACATGTTCGACAGAGCATGTTCGACAAGGCGTGTCCAACACAGGGGGATTGTCATGAAGGTCCTGCTCACGGGTGCCACCGGCTACATCGGCTCCGCCGTCACCGAGCACCTCACCGCCGCCGGCCACCAGGTCGTCGCCCTCACCCGCAGCGCGGAGCCGCAGCCCGCTCGCGGCTGGCACGCCCAGCTGGTCGGCGACACCTCCGACCCGGCCTCGCTGGCCGGCGCGGTGACGCCCGACATCGAGGCCGTGATCCACCTCGCTCCGCCGAGCGGCGACGCCGAGGTCGACACCGCCGTGATCGAGGCGCTCGCCACCCCGCTGCGCGGCACCGGCCGCCCCTTCGTCTACACCAGCGGCGTCTGGGTGCTCGGCGCCACCGGCGCGGCCCAGGAGGTCGGCGAGGAGGCCCCGACCGACCCGATCGACATCGTCGGCTACCGCCCCCGGATCGAGCGGCGGGTGCTCGACGAGGCCGCCGAGGGCGTGCGCGCGGTCGTCGTCCGGCCCGGCATCGTGTACGGCCGGGGCGGCGGCATCCCGGCCATTCTGGTCGACCGGGCCCGCACCCAGGGGGCGCCCGAGTACTACGGCGAGGAGGGCGTGCGCTGGCCGACCGTCCACGTCGACGACCTGGCCGAGCTGTTCCTGGCGGCGGTCGAGCGGGCCGGGGCCGGGACCGTCTGGCACGGTGTGGGCGAGGCGGCCGTCCCGGTGCGGGAGCTCGCCCGGGCCGCCGGCCGGGTGGCCGGTGCGGCCGGCGACCCGAAGGCCGTGCCGGCCGCGCAGGTCACCGAGGTCTTCGGCCCGCTGTTCGCGGACGCGCTCGCCCTCGACCAGAGCGTCAGCGGCGCCGCCGCCCGCACCGCGCTCGACTGGAAGCCGAACCGGCCGGGTGCGGTGGCCGAGCTGGAGTCGGGCTCGTACTGACGGCTCCTACCGACGGCGCCGCGGGGACGCGCCGTCACGGCCCGCCGGTCACCTGACCGGCGGGCCGGTCAGGACGTGGCGGGCCGGGCCAGGCGGAAGAGGACGTTGGGACGGAGCGGCCCCTCGGGGGCGTCGAGGTCGTCGAAGTCACCGGCCGGGTCGCGGGTCATGCCGAGGCGGGTCATCACCGCCTGGGAGCGGAGGTTGGTCGCGGTGGTGACGGCGAGGATCTCGGGGAGCTCCAGGCTGTCGAAGCCGAAGGCGAGCACGGCGCGGGCGGCCTCGGTGGCGTAACCGTGGCCCCAGGCGGAACGGGCGAGCCGCCAGCCGATCTCCACGCCGGTGAACGGCGCCTCGTAGTCGATGTCGTCCAGTCCGGCGAAGCCGACGAACTCGCCCGTCTCCCGGACCTCGACGGCCCACCAGCCGTAGCCGCGCCGGTCGAAGGCGGCCTCGAAGCGCGCCACGGACTCGTCGCTCCGCTCCCGGCTGAGCGGCTCGCCCAGGTGCTGGCGGACCTCCGGGTCGGCGTTCATCGCCGCCCAGGGTTCGAGGTCGGACTCCCGCCAGCGGCGGATCAGGAGACGGTCGGTGTGCAGATCGGTCATGGCGCCCACCCAACGTGATCTTCGGCCGGAGGGCAACCCTGTTTCCCCACGCCGTCGGCGCCGGGTCAGCGCCTCGGCCCACCGAGGGCGTACACGGCGGTGCCGACGGCGGCCGCCACCAGCGCGGCCCAGGTGGCGGCGGGTGTGCCCGGCGGCAGCATCGGCCAGGTCAGCAGCTGGGCGAGGGTGCCAGGCCCGGGCGGCAGGACGAAGGCGAGCGCGAGCGCCGCGAACGGCGGCAGCCACGCGCAGGACCGGCCGCACCAGGCCGCGCCGAGCGCGGCCAGCCCCGTCAGCCCGGCGCTGTCGCGGACGACCAGGGCGAGGTCGGTCGACAGGCCGACGCCCGCCCGCGCCGTCAGCAGCACCGCGGCCGCGAGCACTGCGCCGCCGAGCAGGTGCGCCGCCCGCCGGGGCGGCCACCGGACCGCGGCCGTGCGGTCCAGCGCGAGATCCGGCCCGGCCAGGCCGACGGCGAGCGCCGTCGCCCCGGCCGCGAGGACCAGCACGGACAGCCGGGGGTCGCCCACCGCACCGACGGCCCGGCCGAGCACGGACACCGCCACGGCCCCGGCCAGCACGGCGGCGAGCGCGGCCGGCACCTGCCGCGAGCGCGCATAGAGCGTCAGCCACCTCATCGGGTCGGCACCCCCGTCAGCGTGGCGAGCACATCGTTCGCGCAACCGACCGCGGCCTCGTGCAGAGCGGCCATCCGGCGCCGCTGCTCCGCCTCCGGCAGGGCACGGAACCGCTCCCAGACCGGGCCGGCCAGCTCGCTCTGGTCGCTCGCCCGGTGCATCGTCCCGTCCAGCGGGCGGAGGTCGCCGAACACCCAGGCCGCGGCGACGCTCTGGGCGACGGCGTCGTCCAGGGTGCCACTCTCGACGTCGCTGCGCGGGTAGCAGTTCGGCGCGATGCCCTGCGCGACCAGGGCCCTGGTCAGCCGCTCACCGGTGGCGGCGGCGAACACCGGATCGTCGAAGTCGACCAGGACGGCGTCGGCCGAGCGTTCCGCCGGCTCGCTGAGCGCGTACGACTCCACCGTCTCGCGGACGCTGCCGGGAGCCCGGTCGCCGAGAGCCGCGTGGAGCAGCCGCAGGGCCTCCCGGCCGGGGCCGGCCAGCGCGTCGAGCCGGGACTGCCGCAGCGCCGTCACGCACACCGGTCCTTCGCACACCGGCGCGGCCGCGGCCCGGTCGACCACATAGGTGTCCCGGGGCGCCGCCGGGAGCACGGCCAGGGCGAGGGCGCCGCCCGCCAGCAGCGGGGCGAGGGCGAGCAGCCGGGCGCGCGGGGTGGCGGCGGCGAGCAGCGCCAGGCCGCTCGCGGCCACGCCGAGCAGCCACAGGACCTGCCCGAGGTGGACCGGGGCGGCGATGGTGAGCAGCGTGTCGCGGACGGGCGCCGAGACCGGTGAGAGCAGGGAGAGCCGGTTGGGCACGGCGGAGGCCGGGATCGCGGCGTCCGTGGTCGGCCGGAGCAGGCTGGTGAGCAGGAAGGCGCCGACGGCCAGCGCGGGCGGGGTGAGCACGGAGGGCAGGACCCGTGCGACGCCCATGCCCAGCACCGCCCCGGCGGCCAGCGCGAGCGCTCCGACCAGCGAGATCGGCAGCCAGCCCGCAGGGGTGTACCGGGTGTCGCCGGTGAGTACCCGCACCCCGCCGACGAGGAGGAGCAGCCCGTACCCGGTGACGAGCGCGAGGGCGATCGGGCCGGCCTGGGCGAGCGCCCGTTGCCGGGCCGGCCTCGGGGTGCAGGCCAGCAGTTCGGCGGTCCGCGAGCGGCGGTCGCGCAGCCCCTGGAGCGCGCCGAGTCCGAGGGCGAGCGGCCACAGGAAGACCAGCAGGTGACGGGTCCACAGGGCCATCGAGGTCCACTGCGCCGTCCAGCCGGTGGTGCCCGTGGCCCACGGCCCGGGGGCGAGGGACAGGAACGCGAGCGCGGCCGCCAGGACCGCCGCGCCCGCCCACGGGGCGACGGAGCGGCGCAGTTCGGTGCGCAGGAGCCGGAGGGCCGAGGAGGGGATGGACAGGCTCAGCAGGCGGGGAACGCTCACCAGGCACCCCGCGTCCGTCGCGCCGGATCGACCAGCAGCGCCGAGTAGCCGCGCTCCAGCGGGCTGTCGCCCTGGTGTTCGGGACCGCCCGCCGCGGCGAGCGCGTCCGGGGTGCCGTGGAAGACCAGCCGGCCCTCGGCGAACAGCAGCACATCGGTGCAGGCGGCCGCGACGTCCTCGACCAGGTGGGTGGAGACCACCACACAGGCCTCGGTGCCCAGTTCCTGGAGCAGTTCGCGCAGCCGCAGCCGCTGCGCCGGGTCCAGGCCGACGGTCGGTTCGTCCAGCAGCAGCACCGCCGGATCGTTGACGATGGCCTGCGCGATGCCCGCGCGCCGCACCATGCCGCCCGACAGGGCCTTCATCCGCTCGTCGGCGCGGTCGGCGAGGCCGACCCGCTCCACGGCGCGCTGGGTCGCGGCCGGGATCTCCGCCGCCGGGACCTCCTTCAGC
The DNA here is from genome assembly GCF_001279805.1 of Streptomyces sp. XY431. NCBI lineage: Bacteria > Bacillati > Actinomycetota > Actinomycetes > Kitasatosporales > Streptomycetaceae > Streptomyces > Streptomyces sp. XY431. The sequence goes on along the minus strand of NZ_LGDO01000140.1, from coordinate 4,044 downwards.
CAGGCCATGTACTCGACGAACTCCCGGACGGTGAACCGCTTGTAGTAGCCGAACTCCTGCGGCAGGTAGCCGATCCGACGGCGCAGCGCGCGGTACTCGCCGGGCCCGCGGACGGTCTCGCCGAGCAGTTCCAGCTCGCCGCCGGCGGGGCGCAGCACGGTGGCCAGGGCCCGGATGAGGGTGGTCTTGCCCGCCCCGTTGGGGCCGAGCAGGCCGTGGACCCCGGTGCCGAGGGACAGGTCGAGCCCGTCGACGGCGAGCCGTTTGCGGCCGGCCCTGACCTGGAGTCCGGTCGCCCGGATCTCCCGGGCGTAGGTGGTGGGGGCCAGTTCGGCCCTGGTGACGGCACGCACGGTGCGCGTCCTCCTGTCTGTGAATGGGGGGGAAGGTCAGCGGTTCTGGCCCGGCGCGGTCCAGGCCCCGCGGCGGGCGGCCACGACCGCCACGCCGAGCGCGAGGAGTACGCCCCACGCCGGCAGGCCGTCGGCCCGCAGGACGGCGGCGGTCCGGCCGGCGGCCAGGGTCGGCGCCACCACCACCGCGAGCCAGCCGGCCGCCACGGCGACGGCCGCCCTGGTCACCCCGACCAGCGTGCCGAGCGCGAGGGTGGTCGAGGTGAACGCCAGGCAGGGCAGCAGCCACTGCGCCGCCGTCACGCCCGTCGCCCACCCGCCGAGCAGCAGCGCGGGGAGCACCACGGCGAGCACGGCGGCGGTGCGCCGCAGCAGCAGGGGCAGTCCGGCGCGCGGAGTGGCGGCGGTCAGCTCGTACGCCGGGTCCAGGCCGCGCGACCAGGCGGCCGCGACACCGCCGACCGGCAGGACGGGGGCGAGCACCAGCAGCAGGGAGATCCGGTCCGGGTCCGGCCCGGCGTTCGCCCGGTCCAGCAGCAGCGCGAGCCCGGTGACGACCAGCACCATGGCCAGCCACGGCGTCATCGCGGGCGTCGTCCAGGTGGACAGCCGGGCCGCGAGGCGGCGCGGGGGCGCCGGGGCGGCCACGGACAGCTGCGGTTCCAGCTCCGACCAGACGGCGGCGGTGAGCGCCGCGACGGCGGGCGCCCCGGTGCCGACGGCGGCCGACAGCCGGTCCCGGCAGGCCGGGCAGGTCTCCAGATGGGCTTCCACGGCCCACAGTTCGTCGGCAGCGAGAGCGGCGCCGGGCGCGCCGTCGTCCAGGTAGTCGGCGAGCAGCCGGGCCGAGGGGTGTTCCACGGTCATGCCAGTGCCTCCCGCATCGCGATCCTGGCCCGGCGGGCGCGGGTCTTGACCGTGCCTTCGGGCAGTCCGAGGACGACGGCCGTCTCCCGGACGGACAGTCCGTCGAGCACCATGGCCCGCAGGACGTCCCTGAGCTCGGGCGCGAGGCGGCCCAGCGCGTCCCCGACGTCGCCGCCGACGGTGGCCAGCAGCGCCTCCTCCTCGGCGGCGGGCGCCACGGGGTGCGGGGCGGCGGCCGGCGGCGGCTCCGCGTGGTGGGCCCGGCGCCGGAACGCGTCGACCAGACGGCGGGCCGCGATCGTCCACAACCAGCCGACGGCCGACCCGCCGGCCCCGCTCCCGGCGAACGACCCGGCCGCCCGCCACACCGCCAGATAGGTCTCCTGCATCACCTCGGCGACCATCTGCTCGTCGGCGCAGCGGCGGCGCAGCCGCACCGCCAGCCACGGCGACGTGCGGCGGTACAGCTCCTCGAAGGCGACCCGGTCCCCCCGGGCCACCCGTCGGAGCAGCTGCTCCTCGTCCAGTTCCTGCGGCGGCGCTGCCGCCCTTGCGCGTCTCACACCTGGTAGACGGCCGCGCGGGCCTGCGGGTTTTCCCCTGGGCGTGATCCCGGTCACACCGGGACCGTCGGGAAGCGGCGGCCGACCGGGCGGCCGGCCCGGTCGGCGACGACCGGCCTCGGAACCGATCGCCTCCGGGCCGTGCTATTTTTGTGAGCAATCGTTCAACTACGGAGGTCGGAATGGGGCGCAGGCAGCTCTGGGACCAGGACGAGGTGCTGGCCTCGGCCATGCGGCTCTTCCGCCATCGGGGGTACCTCGGCGCCTCGCTGCGGGACATCGAGGAGGCCACCGGACTGCACCCGGGGAGCCTGTACCGGACCTTCGGGAACAAGGACGGCCTGTTCCACGCCGCACTGGACGCCTACAACGAGCGGGTGGTGCGGGGCCGGGTCCGGGTCCACCTGTTGGAGCCGGCGGACCCCCTGGCCGGCATCCGCTCGTTCTTCACCTCGGCGATCGAGACCGGCACCGAGCCCGACCCGGGCTGCCTGCTGACCAACACCGCCGTCGAGTCCTTCGCCCTCCCCCAGGCCGCCGCCGGGGTGCACCACGGCCTGGCAGCGATCGAAGGCGGCTTCGCCGACGCGCTGACCCGCGCCCGGCAGCACGGCGACGCGCCGGCGGACCTCGACGTCGGAACCACGGCCGCCCATCTGCTCGCGCTCTACCAGGGCCTGCTGGTGCTCGTCCGGGCCGGCCTGCCCCGCACCGCACTGCACAGCGTCACCGACGGCGCGATGGCGTCGATCGGCTCCCTGAGGACCCCACGAAAGCAGGACGACCATGAGTGACACCCAGCGGCTCTGGAACGACTACGCCGCCTGTTGGTCGGCCGACCCCGCCGACCGGATCGCCGCCCTCGGCGCGGTCGCGGTCGACGAGGTCGCCTACCGCGACCCCGGGACCGAGGTCGGCAACCTGACCGAACTCGCCGCCTACATGGCCGGCTTCGCCGGAGCCTTCCCCGGCCACCGGTTCCGCATCGACGAGGTGCTGGAGCACCACGACCGCTCCCTCGCCCGCTGGACCCAGCTCGACGGGCAGGACGGGACCGCGTCGACCGGCATCAGCGCCGCCCGCCACCACGAGGACGGGCGCCTCGCCGACATCACCGGCTTCTTCCTCCCGGCCTAGCCGATTGCCGTCGGGCGCCTCGGCAGTGAGGCCGAGCGGGTCCCGCACACCGCCGCAGCGACCGGGCTCGGCACCGCCCGGTCCCGGCGCCGGTTCGGGCGAAGTCCTCAGCAGGTCGTCGACGCGTACGTGAAGTGCGGTCGCGAGGGTGTCCGCCCCGGTCGTTCACAGACCGGGGCGGACACCCTCGTGCTACCCCCGCAGCTGCCCCACGGCTTCGACCGCCCGGCCGACCGGTCCGGGCCGGAGCCCGGGGGTGGGACCGGCCCGCGTGGGACCGGCCCGGTCAGGAGACGAGCTTGACGACCGCGTCCGCCGCCGCCTTCCCCGCGGCGGCGAGGACCGCCTTCACCAGGTCGCCGAGGGCTCCGGTCACTCCGGCCGCGAGGGTGTCGGTGGCGTCCAGGCTCGCCTTGAAGGTGCCGTTGAGGATGCCGTCCCACCGGGCCGTGATCTCGGGGTTGTTCCCGACGAACGTGAAGTCGTCGTTGCGGTCCGGCGTACCGAAGGGCAGTCCGGCGACGGTGCCTTCCGTGTGGCCGGAGTGCTGGAACGTGAACACGTGTCCGTCCGGCGTCAGCACGGCGGCGGAGATCGTGTAGTCGATGTTGTCGAAGCCGCTGTCGTGCGCGTGCGTGCTGAACGAGAAGAAGCCGTCCTGCCGCATCACCACGTGCACCGAGCCGCCGATCGCGATGTCGGTCGTGACGTCCTGGTCGAAGTTCTTGCTCGACGTGTCGTACCAGAAGTGGTCCTGGATCGACGCGTCCCCACCGGTGAACCACACCTCCATGCTTCCGGGAACGCGGGAGACCGCGGCGAGCCCGGTGGTGACGGACGCGCTGCCGGCGGGGGCGAGCTCGAAACCCTGCCAGGTACTGCCCTCGTACCAGAAACGGTCCTGCACCGAACCGTTCCCGCCCACGAAGAACACCTCCATACTGCCCGGGATCCGCGAGACGGCGGTGACACCGCTGTGGGTGGACGCGCTGCCGGGGGGCGAGAGCTCGAACCGCTGCCAGGTGCTGCCCTCGTACCAGAAGTGGTCCTGCACCGAGCCGTTCCCGCCCACGTACCAGACCTCCATACTGCCCGGAATCCGCGAGACCGCCGCGATGCCACCG